>JBFLZB010000002.1:33443-48849 GCA_040756475.1 Thermodesulfobacteriota bacterium | reverse complement strand
AGGCAGGGGAGGACGTCGGGAAATACCTCCCAGTGGCGTGGGTCTTCGAACTCCCGGTAGAGCTCGTCGAAGAAGGCCTCGAACCGCTCCGAAAGGGGGTCCCACCCCGCAGCCCCCCGGAAGACGTCGACCACCAGGGCGCGCCACCAGGCCCGTTCCCGCTCGGGGGAGTGGGGCTGAGAGACGGCGGGGAGAAAGCCCGCCTTGCGCTCTCGGAAGGCCCGCCGGAAGGCCTCTTCCAGCGCTCCCGCGTCCGCGGCCATGCCGTGGCGGCGGCCCACCGCGGCGTAGACCCCGCCCACGCTGCCCCGCACCCGGATGAGGGTATTGCCGGCATCGAAGAGGAATCCCCGAATCTGCTTCATTTCCACAGCCTGCGTTGCGGAGTCGATCCCCGCATGGTAGGTTTCGGCCACGCTCGCGCCGGTTGCTGGCGCGTCCGGAGGCGGTGTTTCGAGCCGCCCCGAGCCGGCGCCTTCGTGCCCCCACCGCAGGCCGGCGGTGCCAGCCCGGTTCAGGGTACCCAATCGCAGAGGGATCACGCCATGCGTTACGTGGTCGTGGGGGCGAGCGCGGCCGGCCTGGCCGCGGCCGAAGGGACCCTGGAGGTGAACCCGGGGGCCGAGGTGCTCCTGCTTTCCGAAGAACCCCACCCGCCCTACTGCCGCCCTCTCCTCTCCTACCGGCTCGCGGGAAAGATCCCCGACTCCCTCTACCCTCTTCCGTCCAAAGCCCTGGAGCGCGCCGAGGTGCGCACCGGGTCCCGGGCCGTGCACCTCGACGCGGCCGCGCGGCGCCTGACCCTGGAGTCGGGGGAAGCGCTCTCCTACGACCGCCTCTGCCTCGCGACCGGGGCCGCCTCCAAGCCCCTGGGGCTCCCGGGGGAGGAGGCTGCCAACGTCATTGGCTTTCGCACCCGCGCCGACGCCGAGGCCGTGGAGGAGCAGATTTCCCGGGGGGCGCGCCGGGCGGTGGTCCTGGGCGCGGGGCTCGTGGGGGTCAAGGCGGCGGGCGCCCTGGCGGCCCGCGGGGTGGAGACGCTCCTGTGCGCCGCCTCGTCCGATCCCCTGTCCCAGTCCGCGGACGAGAGGGCCGGCGCCCTGGTGGCCCGGGCCCTCGAGGGCGAGGGCGTTCAGGTGCGCTTCGGGCACCGCCCGACCGCCCTGGAGTTAAGGGACGGCCGGGCCGTGGCGGTCCGCTTCGACCCGCCGGGTTCTCGGGAGCCCTGCGACCTGGTGATCCGGGGCAAGGGGGTGGACCCGCGCAGCGAGCTCCTGGGGCGACGGGGAGGAATTCCCGCCGATGACCAGCTTCGCGCGCCCGTGCCCGGCGTATGGGTGGCGGGAGACGCCGCCCTCACCCACGATGTGGCCTGGGGAGAGCCAAGGGCAAACGCCATCTGGCCGATGGCCGTGGAGCAGGGCCGCCTGGCGGGGCGCAACATGGCCGGTGCCGGAGAGACCTATCCGGGCTCCCTGGCCATGAACTCGGTGCGGGTGGGGGGTCTGCACCTGGTGACCGCGGGCATCGTTCGGCCTCCAGAAGGGGAAGGGCCCTACCGGGTCCTCCGGCGGGAGGACCCCGCCCGGGGCACCTACCGGAAGGTGATCCTGCGGGACGGCCGCCTGGTGGGCGCCGTGTTCGCCGGGGAGGCGGAGCAGGCGGGCCTGGTGATCGCCGCCATCCGGGCCGGCACGCGGCTCGAGGACCTGCCCTTCGACCCGCTGGCCGAGCGATTCCACTGGGGCGCGTATGCGTTTGCCGGTTGCGGAAGCAGGTAGACACGAATAGGTCCGTTTCACCACGAAGACACGAAGAAATGCTTGCGTTTTCTGGGGAAATCGGGGCACGTCGTCTGCCGGCCTCCTGCGCGATGACGACTCGACCATCGAAGATTCTTCGTGTCTTGGTGGTTGTCTCTCGGCTCCCCGGTTCCACCCATCCCCACGGGAGGTGTCCATGAACACCGTCGTCGTCCACCCCGAGCGCTGCGTGGGCTGCCTCCAGTGCGCGGCGGCCTGCGCCGTGGCCCACTCCCGCACGAAGACCCTCTACGGCGCCGTCTCCGAGGAGCCCCGGACCCCGCCCCGCATCCACGTGGGGCCAGGGCCCGCCACCTTCGCCTTTCCCAACAAGTGCCGCCACTGCGACCCGGCGCCGTGCATGGCCGCGTGCATGCCCCGGGCCATCGGGCGCGACGCGCCCACCGGGGCCGTGCTCGTGGACCCCTCCCGGTGCATCCAGTGCGGCATGTGCTCCATGGCCTGCCCCTTCGGGGTCATCCGCTACCGGGCGGACTGGCGGGTTCCCGGCCGCCCGTCGGTGGCGGTCAAGTGCGACAACTGCGCCGACCGGCAAAGGTCGGGCCGCGTGCCCGCCTGCGTGGAGACCTGCCTCGTGAGGGCCCTGGAGTTCGGCGACCCCAACGAACTCCTCCGGGAGGAGACCCGGCGCCTGGCACGGCAGGTGAGCGTGGGGCTGAGGCAGGGCGAAGAGGCCCGGAAGGAGCCTCCCGTCGTGGCCCTCTGGCGGGGACTGGGGGAGCGGCAGGCCGCTGTCGGCCCGTAGGCCGGGGCTCGCCCCCACGGCCTTTCGGTCTTCGGCGGGGCGAGCCCCGCCCCACGCACTTCCAAGATTCCGGCGGGGCCAGCCCCGCCCTACGCATCAGGAGGACTCGCGATGGCACCCTTGACCGACAAGCTCGCCGCCTGCTCCGTCACCCAGGACGCCCTCCCCATGCTCGAAAAGGCCCGGGCCGACGGCATTGCCACGGTGTGGGACCGCCACGCGGCCCAGGAGCCCCGGTGCGGCTACTGCGACCTGGGGCTCTCCTGCCGCATCTGCGCCATGGGCCCGTGCCGCATCGACCCCTTCGGGGAGGGTCCGCAGCAGGGGGTGTGCGGAGCCGACGCCGACATCATGGTGGCCCGAAACCTGGGGCGGATGATCGCCGCCGGCTCCGCCAGCCACTCGGACCACGGCCGGGACCTGGCCGAGACCCTCCTCGCCGTGGGGGAAGGCAAGGCCCCCGGCTACGGCATCGCCGACGAGGGCAAGCTCCGGGCGCTCGCCCGGGAGCTCGGGGTGGCCGAGGCGGGCCGCGACGCCCTGGCGGTGGCCCGGGACCTGGCCGGCGAGATGCTCGAGGAGTACGGCATGCGCAAGGGCCGACTCGGGTTCGTCGGCCGCATGCCCCCTGCCCGGGTGGAGGCGTGGAAGCGGCTCGGCGTGCTGCCCCGGGGCATCGACCGGGAGGTCACCGAGATGATGCACCGGACCCACATGGGGGTCGACAACGACTACGTGAACATCCTCCTCCACGGTTTTCGCACGGCGCTCTCCGACGGGCTGGGGGGCTCGATGATCGGCACCGAGCTCTCCGACGTGCTCTTCGGGGTGCCTGTGCCCACCACCTCCACCGTGAACCTGGGGGTGCTCAAGGCCGACCAGGTGAACATCCTCCTCCACGGCCACAACCCCGTGGTCTCCGAGATGGTGGCCCGGGCCGCTGAGGACCCCGAGCTCGTGGCCCTGGCCGAAAAGGTCGGCGCAAAGGGAATCAACCTGGCGGGGCTGTGCTGCACCGGCAACGAGCTGCTCATGCGCCGGGGCATCCCCATGGCGGGCAACCACCTGATGACCGAGCTCGTGCTGGTCACCGGCGCCGTGGAGATGATGATCGTCGACTACCAGTGCATCATGCCCTCCACCCCCCAGATTGCCGGCTGCTACCACACCAAGTTCGTGACCACGAGCCCCAAGGCCAAGTTCGCCGGCGCGGCCCACCGGGAGTTTTCGCCCGAGAACGCCCAGGCCCTGGCCCGGGAGGTGGTGCGGGAAGCCGTGGAGAACTTTCCCCGCCGCAAGCCCGGCGCCCTGGAGATCCCCGGGCAGACCGTGACCCAGATGTCGGGGTTCAGCGTGGAGGCCGTGCTGGGCGCCCTGGGGGGCACCCCCCAGCCCTTGATCGACGCCATCGTGGCGGGGAAGGTGCGGGGCGCCGTGGGGGTGGTGGGGTGCAACAACCCCAAGGTGAAGCACGACCACGGGCACGTGACCCTGACCCGCCGCCTCATCGAGAACGATGTGCTCGTGCTCGACACCGGCTGCGCCGCCGTGGCCAACGCCAAGGCGGGCTTCAAGACCCCCGGGGCGGCCGAACTTGCCGGGCCGGGGTTGCGCCAGGTGTGCAAGGCCCTGGGCATCCCCCCCGTACTCCACACCGGCTCCTGCGTAGACAACACCCGCATCCTCCACCTGGCCGGGGCGCTCGCCAAGGCTCTCAACGTCGATACCGCCGCGCTGCCGCTCGCCGGGGCCGCCCCCGAGTGGTACTCGGAGAAGGCCGTGGCCATCGCCTTCTACGTCGTCGCCTCGGGCATCACCACCTTCCTGGGGGTCGTCCCCCCCATCCTCGGCTCCCCCAACATCGTCAGGCTCGCCACCGAGGGGCTGGAGGACGTGGTGGGCGCGAAGTTCGTCGTGGAGCCCGACCCGGAGAAGTGCGCCGACGCCATCGTGGCGCACCTGAACGGAAAGCGGAGGGCGCTGGGACTGACGGTGTAGGCTGCAAGGACCACGGCAGTTGACGTGCAAAGGGCGGCCCGCGGGGCCGCCCTCGGGGCGAGGCCCGTGAACCTCCCTAGGAGGAGGTCATCGGCGGTCGTGTCGCTGCTCCGAGGATTCTTCCTCGCTCGCCAAGTCCACCGGCCTTCCATCCTTCAGAACCCATACCGGAGTGTGGGTGCGCCTGCCGAGCTCGAGTGCCCGATGGGCAGCTCGGAGCAAGGCGGCTTCCGAAGACTTGATGTCGGGAACTTCCAGGGGGCTGGTCTCTCTTGTCACGGCGAACCTCCGACTGCAAGGATCCTGGGCACCGGTTTCGTAAGGGGCCCCTCCTCGAAGGAGCGCGGATTGCGGGGCGAAGCGTAGGGGCTCCCGGACCCCGCTCGCCATCAAGGTGGCGGATCGCGGGCCGACTCCCCCGTTGCACCTTCCCCTGGAGCAGGTATTCTCCGAACACTCCATGGGCTGGGCAAGGGGCTGGGCGCGTGCCGAGGGGAGGGAGAACATGGGGACGGCCCGGAGCGCTTGAGGAGGGAGGGAGATGACGGCGGGCGGGATCGAATTCGAAGGCAGCGTAGACCTGGAGCGGGAGATCGAGGCGGCGGCTGCGGCCTTGAAGAACGAGTCGTTTCCGGCCGGGACTGCCCTCTTCTCCCAGGGCGAGGAGAGCCGGGAGCTCTTTGTGCTCCTGGAGGGATCGGTACGGGTGGAAGCGGGGGGCAAGGAGGTGGCCGTGATCGACGAGCCCGGGGCATACCTGGGGGAGATCTCGTCCCTGCTCGGCATCCCCCGCACCGCCACCGTGGTGACCCGGGAAGATTCGAAGTTCCTGGTGGTTCCTCCCGAGCACATCCCCTCCCTCTTCGGCCACACCCCCACGCTCGCCCTCACCATCGCCCGGGGGCTGGCGCAGCGCCTGGTGGCCACCACCCGCCACCTGGTGGAAGGGGGCCCCATGCCCTCGCCGGGAGAAACCGAATAGAACGCTGTTGCGATTTGGTCCACAGATGATATGATCGGCCTACACTTTCCCCGCCGCTACGGGCCCTTCGTGCCCGCGGGCCGATTCTTGCTGGGCGTTGCCGCGCGTGTCGCGGCGCACTGCTTCTCATAACGACGTATCGGCCCGTGCAGGCGAGCCCGGAGGGACCCGATGGCCTCGCGCCCCCGGGAGACCCAGGTCTCCAAGCTCCTCGCCGCCATGGCAGAGGGGAGCGACGTGGCACTGGCGGCGTTTCGCCCCGCCAGCGGGCGCATCGTCTTCGCCAACGCGGCGTTCTCCGGACTCACGGGGTGCGGGGCAGACCCAGCCCTGGGTCGGGATTTCTTCGACTGTCTGGGGGAAGCTGCAGGGCGCCAGGCACGCGATGCGGTACGGCCCCTCCTGGAAGGCCCCGCCCTTCGGGCCGCTGCCTCCCTGACCCTCGAGCTCCCGCTTCGCCCCCCACGGCATCTGGACGCTTCCTTCTCCCTGTTGCGCCCCACGCCCCGCCGGCCCATGGTCTCGGTGTCGCTGCGCGACGTGACGGCACGGGTCGAGCGGGACCGGGAGCAGGGGGAGCGCCTGCGCTTCCTCTCCCACGTGGTCGAGGGTTCGCTCCAGGCCATCCTGGTCACCGACATGCGGGGGAAGATCGCCGTGTACAACCGGGGCGCCCAGAACCTGCTGGGCTACCCCCCTGCCGAGATGGTGGGCCGCAAGTTCATCCAGGACCTCTACGAGGGCGACGCCGCCCGGGACGTGCTGGCCCGGGTTCGGGGCCCCGACCACGGGGGGCCCGGGGTGCTCGACCGCTACCAGGCCATCCTCATCGGGAAGAACCGCAGCCGCATCCCCGTGTGGATGACGGTGCACCTGCTCTTCGACGACCGCAACCGGGAGGTGGGAACGGTCTCCTTCATCCAGGACACCCGCGAGATCGTCGAGATGGAGCGCAAGCTCGAAGAGGTGCAGATGCAGCTCATCCACGCCGACAAGATGGCGTCCCTGGGCAAGCTCGCTGCCGGCGTTGCGCACGAGATCAACAATCCCCTCGGGGGCATCCTGCTCTTCGGGGGGCTGCTCCTGGAGGACATGGATTTTTCGGACCCCCGGCGGGAAGACATGGACCGCATCGTCCAGGAGGCCCGGCGCTGCCGGGAGATCGTCAACTCACTGCTCGACTTCGCCCACCAGAAGAAGCGCTACCAGGAGCCCGTGGACCTCAACGCCGCGGTGGAGCAGTGCCTGGCGCTCCTGGGCAACAAGGCGCTCTTCCACAACATCCGCGTGGAGATGCGGCTGAGCCAGGGGCTGCCCCTGGTGACGGGCAATCCGAGCCAGATCAAGCAGGTGTTCACCAACATCGTGACCAACGCGGTGGACGCCATGGAGGGCGAGGGCGTGCTGACCCTCACCTCGTCCTGCGACAAGGAAGGCGGGTTGGCGAGCGTGGGGTTCTCCGACACGGGGCCCGGCATCCCCCCCGAGATCCGCGCCCGGATCTTCGACCCCTTCTTCACCACCAAGGAGCCCGGAAAAGGGACGGGGCTCGGCCTGTCCCTGTGCTACAACATCATCCGGATGCACCGGGGCGACATCCGGGTGAGCTGCCCCCCCGGGGGAGGCACCACCTTCACCGTGACGCTCCCCACCGGGGAGGAGGAAGGACCGTGAGGGCTCTGATCGTGGACGACGAGCGGTCCATCCGGGACGGACTCGCCAAGACCCTCAAGCGCATGGGCCACGACTCGGTGGCGGTGGACAACGGGAGCGAGGCCGTGGAGGCGTTCGTCCAGGGCGGGTGCGACGTGGTCTTCCTCGACCTCAAGATGCCCGGGATCGACGGGATGGAGACCCTGGTGCGCCTCAAGGAGGCCGATCCGGAGGTCATCATCGTCATGATCACCGGCTACCCCTCCGTGGAAAACGTGCTCAAGGCCTTTCGCCTGGGCGCCTACGACTACATGCCCAAGCCCTTCTCCCCCCAGGAGGTGCGGATCATCACGGCCCGGGCGGAGGAGCGGCGCCGGCTCCGGTTCGAGAACGAGCAACTGCGCCGCCAGCTCAAGGCCGCCAAGGGCGACGCCTTCGTCATCAGCCGGAGCGCGGCCATGCGCGAGGTCAATGCCCTCATCGACAAGGTGGCGCGCAGCGACGGCAACGTGCTCCTCACGGGAGAGAGCGGCACGGGCAAGGAGGTGGTGGCCCGGACCATCTACGAGCTCTCCCCCCGCAAGGACCGGGAGTTCGTGGCGGTGGACTGCTCCATGCTGGCCGAGCCGCTCCTGGAGAGCGAGCTCTTCGGCCACGTGAAGGGGGCGTTCACCGGCGCAGCCGCCCCCAAGCGGGGGCTCTTCGAGCTGGCCGACGGGGGCACCTTCTTCCTGGACGAGGTGGGGAACCTCTCGCTCGGCATCCAGGCCAAACTCCTGCGGGTGATCCAGGAGCGGGAGTTCAAGCCCGTGGGGGGCACTACCGTGAAGCGGGTGGACGTGCGTCTCATCGCGGCCACCAACGCCGACCTGCAGGACGCGATCCGCCAAGGGCGGTTCCGGGAAGACCTCTACTACCGCCTCGCGGTCTTCCCCGTCCACCTGCCTCCCCTCAAGGAGCGGGCGGAGGACATCCCGGAGCTCGTGCGCTACTTCGTGGCCAAGTATGCCGCGAAGGCCGGGAAGCGGTTCCGGGAGGTCTCTGCGTCGTTCCTGGCCGTGCTCGCCTCCTACGACTTTCCCGGCAACATCCGGGAGCTGGAGAACATCGTCCAGCGGGCGGTGGTCATCGAGGACGCGGACGTGCTGCGCCCCTCGAGCCTGCCCGCCTACCTCCTCAAGAAACAGCCCGGAGAGCAGAAGCGCTTTCCCACCCTGGCGGAGCTCGAGCGCGACCACGTGGCGCTGGTGCTGCGCGCCTGCGGCGACCGCAAGGCCCAGGCCGCAGAGATTCTGGGCATCGACCGCAAGACCCTCTACCGCAAGCTCCAACAGTTCGGACTGGCATGACCGCCCACCCCACGGCAGGAGCGGCCTTGACCGCGAAGGGATTCGCGACGGCGGGGCGCTTCGCCCCGCTCCCCGGCGTCCGGGCCCGCCGCCGGCCATCCCGACGGGGCGTTCTGCCCCGGGGGAAAGGGCGCAACACCGGGGCGTTTCCGGTGTCTCGCCCCCTCCTTCCTACCCCATCCCGGCCCCTGCGGGGCAGGATGCCCCGTTTTCCGGGCCACGCCGGCCCACATCCGGGCGCAGCAGCAACAAACCTATTGATTCCGTATAGTTGACAAGCTGGCACGACAGTTGCTGTACCTCCAGGCCAAAGGGTGCAACGTTCCCCGGCCCGAGCGGGCCCACGGACCAGGAGGATGCCATGCAGACCAGACCCGACGTCATGATCCTCGACACCGACCGCAGCCGCACCAAGTCTCTCCGGCGCATCCTGCGGGAAGCCCGCCGGGACGTGACCGTGGAGGAGGTCGCCGACGTGAAGAACGCCCGCGAGGCGATCCTCTCCCGCCGGCCCACCCTGGTGCTGCTCCACTCCACCTTCCCCTACCTGCACCAGGACGGCACGGGCCTCCTGGAGCTCATCCAGGACGACTTCCGCAACAGCAACATCGGCGTGATGCTGGTGCTGCCCATCTCCGGGTCGCTCCTCTACCGCTCCGGGTACCAGGAGGGCATGGAGATGCTCGAGCTCGCCGACGACCTCATCACCACCGACTACACCAGCGACATGATCCAGGCCGTAGTGTGCGACTTCCTGGACCGCCGCGCCGTGAGGGAGCCGGTGACCGAGGCGGTGGGCGCCCCCGAGTTCGCCTTCGTGCCGACGAAGCGCGTCTGACCGGCTCGCCCGAACAGGAAGAGAGTCAGGAGGAACGTCGGGAGGAGAGCCCATGGCGAGCGGGAACGGGCCCACCGGGGCCGTGCTGGTGGTGGGAGGCGGCATCGCCGGGATCCAGGCGAGCCTGGACCTGGCCGAGAGCGGGTACAAGGTCTACCTGGCGGAAAAGCGCTCCGCCATCGGCGGGCACATGGCCCAGCTCGACAAGACCTTCCCCACCAACGACTGCGCCATGTGCACCGTGAGCCCGAAGCTCGTGGACGCGGGCCGGCACCTCAACATCGAGATCCTCACCGGCGCCGAGGTGCTCTCCCTGGACGGGGAGGCGGGGGACTTCCAGGTGACCCTTCGCCGGCACCCCCGCTACATCGACCCCAAGAAGTGTACGGCCTGCGGCGACTGCGAGAAGGTCTGCCCGGTGGAGATCCCCGGCCGCTTCGACGAGGGGCTCGTCAGGCAGCGGGCGGCCCACAAGCTCTACCCCCAGGCCGTCCCCAACGCGTTCGCCATCGAAAAGCTCGGGGTGAGCCCGTGCCGGGACGCTTGCCCCGCCGGCCAGCGGGCCCAGGGGTACATCGCCCACATCCGCCGGGGAGACTACGCGGCGGCGCTGCGCACCATCAAGCTCGACAACCCCTTCCCCGCCATCTGCGGCCGCATCTGCAACCACCGGTGCGAGGACGCCTGCAACCGCGCCAAGCTCGACCAGGCCCTGGACATCCGGGCGCTCAAGCGCTTCGTCACCGACCACGAGTACGCCAAGCCCTACGTCGCCCCCGAGCCCGCGCCCCGGAAGTACGGGGAGCGCATCGCCATCGTGGGCGCAGGCCCCTGCGGGCTCTCGGCCGCCAAGGACCTGTGCCTCGAGGGGTACGCCGTCACGGTGTTCGAGGCGCTGCCCGTGGCCGGGGGGATGCTCCGGGTGGGGGTGCCCCAGTACCGCCTTCCCACGGAGGTGATCGACCGGGAGGTCCGGGAGATCGCCGACTTCGGGGTGGAGCTTCACCTCTCGTCCCCCGTGGAGAACGTGGAGGAGCTCTTCGTCCAGGGCTACGCCGCGGTCCTCATCGCCGTGGGGGCCCACGAGGGCATCCGGCTGCCCATCGAGGGGGCGGAGCTGCCCGGAGTTCTGACCAACACGTCTTTTCTGCGGGACGTGCGGCTCGGGAACGCCCCGGAACTCGGCTCCAGGGTGGTGGTGATCGGCGCGGGGGACGTGGCCATGGACTGCGCCCGCACCTCGGTGCGCCTGGGCAAGGAGGTGGCGGTCCACTACCGCCGCGGCCGCGAGGAGGCCCCGGCGGACCCCCTGGAGATCGAGCACGCCCTGGAGGAGGGGGTGGCGTTTCACTGGCTCTCCAACCCCGTGGCCGTCCTGGCCGGTCCCGACGGCCGGGTGCGGGGACTGCGCCTCCAGCGCATGGAGCTCGGCGCCCCCGACCCCAAGGGGCGCCGGCAGCCGGTGCCGGTGGCGGGCTCCGAGTACGAGGTGGCCTGCGACAACGTGATCTTCTCGGTGGGCCAGCGGGCGGGCCTCGCGTTCCTGCCCGCGGACGCCGGGGTGGCCCTGGGGCGGGACGGCACGATTGCCGCGGACCCGGAGACCACCGCCACGTCGCGGCCGGGCCTCTTCGCGGCGGGGGACAGCACCACCGGCACCGCCTTCCTCATCGACGCCGTGGCCTCGGGCCACCGGGCCGCCCGGGGCATCCACGCCCACCTCCGGGGCGAGCCCCTGCGGCGCACCGCCCGGGAGCGCCTGCCCTTGGCCGACCTTCCCCGGGAGGAGCTCCTGGGCCGCGCCGACCGGGGGGAACTCCGGCGGGAGCGCCGCCTCCACGTGAGAAACCTCGACGCGGCCGAGCGGCGAGGAAGCTTCGACGAGGTGGCCTTGGGGTACACGGAGGACGAGGCCCGCCGGGAAGCCGAACGCTGCCTCTCCTGCGGGGTGTGCTCCGAGTGCTACGCCTGCGTGGAGGCCTGCAAGGCGGGCGCGGTAGTCCACGAGGAGCTCGGGCGAGAAGAGGAGCTCCGGGTGGGGGCGGTGGTGCTCGCGCCCGGCTACGAGCTCTACGACGCGCAACTCAGCCAGGAGTATGGACTGGGCCGCTACCCCAACGTGGTCACGGCCATGCAGTTCGAGCGCATGCTCTCCGCGTCGGGCCCCACCCACGGCCACGTGCAGCGGCCCGGCGACGGGGCGACGCCCAGGAAGATTGCGTTCCTCCAGTGCGTGGGGAGCCGGGACCGGGAACACGACTACTGCTCGAGCGTGTGCTGCATGTACGCGGCCAAGGAAGCCATCATGGCCAAGGAGCACGAGCCCGGCACCGACGTGGCCGTGTTCTTCATGGACACCCGCTCCTTCTCCAAGGGGTACGACGAGTACTACCGCCGCGCCCGGGAGCGCTACGGGGTGCGCTACGAGCGCTGCCGCATCTCCCGCCTCACCGAGGACCCGGCCACCGGGAACCTGGGGGTGCGCTTTGTCCGGGACGGGGCGCTCGTCCAGGAGTCCTTCGACCTGGTGGTCCTCTCGGTGGGCATGGAGGTCTCCCCCGCGGTGCGCGAGCTCGGCCACCGCCTGGGCATCGCGCTCGACGACTACGGCTTTTGCCACACCACGCTCTTCAACCCCCTGGAGTCGAGCCGGCCCGGGATCTTCGTGGCCGGCCCCTTCCGGGAGCCCAAGGACATCCCCGAGACCGTCGTCGAGGCGAGCGGGGCGGCGTCCCGGGCGGGCACGCTGCTTGCCGCGGCCCGGGGGACGCTCACGCGGCTGCCCGAGTACCCCCCGGAGCGGGACGTGGCGGCCGAGGAGCCCCGGGTGGGGGTCTTCGTGTGCCACTGCGGCTCGAACATCGGCGGCTACCTGGACGTGCCCGCGGTGGCCGCGTACGCGGACGGCCTCTCCGGGGTGGTCCACGCCGAGGCGAACCTCTACACCTGCTCCCAGGACACGGTGGCCCACATCACCCAGACGGCAGCGGAGCTCGGCCTCAACCGCGTGGTGGTGGCCTCGTGCAGCCCCCGCACCCACGAGCCGCTGTTCCAGGACGCCATCCGGGGGGCGGGCCTCAACCCCGCCCTCTTCGAGATGGCGAACATCCGCAACCAGTGCTCCTGG
Organism: Thermodesulfobacteriota bacterium; assembly: GCA_040756475.1. NCBI lineage: Bacteria > Pseudomonadati > Thermodesulfobacteriota > Thermodesulfobacteriota bacterium. The sequence goes on along the minus strand of JBFLZB010000002.1, from coordinate 36,334 downwards.
GTCCACTCCGGCCAGTGGGACCGGGCCACCGAAAAGGCCATGGACCTGGTGCGGGGGGCCGTGGCCCGGGCGGCCCGGCTCGCGCCGGTGCACTCCCTGGAGTTCCCGGTGGTGAAGTCGGCCCTGGTGCTCGGCGGCGGCGCCGCCGGGATGACGGCGGCCCTGGAGCTGGCGGACCAGGGGTTCCCGGTGCACCTGGTGGAGAAGTCCGGCGAGCTTGGCGGAAACCTGCGCCGAGTGCGCTTCCTGGAAGACGGCAGGAGCCCGGCGCAGTGGCTCGAAGACCTGGTGCGCCGCACGGTGACCCACCCTCGGATCGACGTGTACCTGGACACCACCCTCCAGGACATCGGCGGGTTCCGGGGCAACTTTGCCGCCACCCTGGCGCGCCGCGCAGGGGAGTGCGTGCGGGTGGAGCACGGGGTGGCGGTGGTGGCCACGGGCGCCCGGGAGTACCGGGGGCCGGAGTATGGCCTCGGGACCCACGCGGACATCGTCACGGCGCTCGACTTCGAGGAGCTTCTGTACCGGAAGGCGGGGGGAAACGGCCACGACGCCTGCGCCCACCTCACCGCCCGGGCACTGCCGGAGAGCGTGGCCATGATCCTGTGCGTGGGCCCCGCCGAGCAGTTCTGCGCCCGCACCTGCTGCACCACCGCCATCAAGAGCTCCCTGGTGCTCAAGGAGCTCAAACCGGCGGCCGAGGTCACCATCCTCTACAAGGACGTGCGCACCTTCGGCTTCAAGGAGCGCCTCTACACCGAGGCCCGGCGGCGGGGCATCCACTTCCGGCGCTACGACGAAGCCGACAAACCCCGGGTCTCGGTGGAGTGGAACTCGGTGCGCCTGGACTACCGGGACGCGGGGTCGGGCAAGCACGCCACCCTGCGGCCCCAGCTGCTCGTGCTCGCCGAGCCCATGGTGCCCCACGCGGACGCCGGGGAGCTCGCCACCCGCCTCAAGGTCCCCCTGGACGGGGACGGGTTCTTCCTGGAGGCCCACGTGAAGCTGCGGCCCGTGGACTTCCAGTCCGACGGCCTCTACCTGGCGGGGCTCGCCCACTACCCGAAGTTTCTGGCCGAGTCCATCGCCCAGGCCCAGGCGGCCGCAGCCCGCGCGGCCACCGTGCTCTCCAAGGAGGTGCTCCACGCCGAGGGCATCGTGGCCCGGGTGGAGCAGGAAAAGTGCGTGGGCTGCCTCACCTGCGTGCGGGTGTGCCCCTACCAGGTGCCGGCGATGCAGGCCCAGGTGGCGGGAGTCGGGCGGATCGCCGGCGCCGCCTTCATCGAGCCCGCCACCTGCCACGGCTGCGGCGTGTGCGCCGGGGAGTGCCCCGCCAAGGCCATCCAGCTCGCCCACTACACCGATCCTCAGGTGACGGCGATGGTGGAAACCCTCTTCGAGGGCAGGGCTCGCTACCACGGCAAGCCCTCGGGGGACACCGCGGCGGGGGGGTGTTAGAAAGAACCGGGGGACGTTGGACAGGATGACAGGATGGACAGGATGAAGCCAGGCAAGACCGAGGCTAAGACAGGCAACGGGATCAGACTCCCGGAAAGCCTATCCTGTCCATCCTGTCAATCCTGTCCATCCTGTCCACGAAGTGGTTTTCTACACACGAGGAGGCCGAGATGAGCGAGTTCGTTCCGGGGATCGTCGCCTTCTGCTGCCACCACTGCGCCTACGGTGCCGCGGACCTGGCCGGGGCCATGCGGCTGGGCTACCCGGACTCGGTGCGGGTGGTGCGGCTGCCCTGCACCGGCAAGCTCGACGTGGCCCACGTGCTCTCGGCCTTCGAGCACGGGGCCGACGGGGTGATGGTGGCCGGCTGACTGGAGGGCGACTGCCATTACCTGGAAGGTAATACGAACGCCAAGAGAAGGGTCGGCACCATCGCGAAGCTCCTGGAGGAGATCGGGGTGGGGGGCGCCCGGGTGCGCATGTTCCACCTCTCCTCCGCCGAGGGAGCCCGCTTCGCCGAGGTCTGCACCGAGATGACCGACGCCGTCAAGGCCCTGGGGCCGAGCCCCCTGCGAAGAGACCGAGACGGGATGACAGGATCGACGGGATGGGAGAGCGGACCGCCAAAGGCCGCGGAGAACGCGGAGGCGACCGCGGCCGAGTAGGAGGGTCCGGCCGTATCCGGCCCATCCTGCCATCCTGTCCAGCCACAAGAGGTTTCCCATGATCGTCGCCGAGCAGAAACCCCTGGACGAGATCCTGGCCATGACCGCGGGTGCGCAGGACGTGCTGGTGCTGGGGTGCGGCACCTGCGTCACCGTGTGCTTCGCCGGGGGGGACAAGGAGGCCGAGATCCTGGCCGCGTCGCTCCGGATGAAGTCCCGGCTGGCCGAGGCCCCCCAGCGGGTGACCTACGCCACGGTGCAGCGCCAATGTGAGTGGGAGTACCTGGACGCGGCCGGCGACGCCATCCGTGGCGCGGACGCGGTGGTGTCGCTGGCCTGCGGCGTGGGGGCCCAGGCCATCGTGGAGCGCTTCCCCGAGGCCCGCATGGTGCCGGGCCTCAACACCCGCTTCTACGGCCTGCCCACGGCCCACGGGGTGTGGGAAGAGCGGTGCGCCGGGTGCGGGGAGTGCGTGCTCGACTTCACCGGGGGCATCTGCCCCGTGGCCCGGTGCTCCAAGGGGCTCCTCAACGGCCCCTGCGGCGGCACCAACAAGGGCAACTGCGAGGTGGATCCCGCCATCCCCTGCGCCTGGCGCCTCATCGTGGAGCGCTTGGAGAAGCTCGGGGCGCTGGAGCGCCTGGCCGAGGTCCACCCCCCCAAGAATTGGCGCGCCGGCCGCGACGGCGGCCCCGGCCGCATCGTGCGCGAAGACCTGGTGCGCGAGCGCGACCGCGCGGCCCTGGGGCTGACGGACGAGGCGCG
>JBFLZB010000002.1:0-33343 GCA_040756475.1 Thermodesulfobacteriota bacterium | reverse complement strand
GGGGAGCTGGGGCCTCCAAAGGGGGCCGAGCCCGAGGTGATCCGCAAGAAGGCGCGCCTCCTGCGCGGCGCGGTGGACGCGGCCAACATCACCGACAACCAGACTGCGGTGGTGCGCATGAGCTCGATTGCCGCGGGGCTCCTGGCCCGGGAGGAGGGGGTGGAGCCGGTGGTGCAGATGACCTGCCGCGATAGGAACCGCCTGGCCATTCAGGCCGACCTCCTGGGGGCCTGGGGCCTGGGGCTGCGTAACCTCCTGTGCCTCACGGGCGACCACCAGACCTTCGGCAACCACCCCGACGCCAAGAACGTGTGGGACGTGGACTCGATCCAGCTCGTGAAGATGATGGCCGAGATGCGAGACCACGGCGTCTTCGCCAACGGGGAGGAGCTCGAAGGGGAGCCGCCCCGGTTCTTCCTGGGGGCGGTGGAGAGCCCCTTTGCCGACCCCATCCCCTACCGGCCCTTCCGGGTGGCCAAGAAGGTGCGGGCCGGGGCGCGCTTCCTCCAGACCCAGTGCATCTACAACATGCCCCGGTTCAAGGACTTCATGGCGAAGCTCGGCGACATGGGGCTCCTGGACCAGGTGTACGTAATGGCGGGCCTGAGCCCGCTCAAGGGCCCGGCCATGGCCAAGTACATGGCCGCCAACGTCCCCGGCATCGACATGCCCGAGGCCGTGATCGACCGCCTCACCCAGGCCGGCAAGGGCATCGACGACAAGGCCGAGAAGTCCAGGGCCTGGCGCGCCGAGGGGATCCGGCTGTGCATCGAGCAGATCCAGGAGGTGCGGGAGATCCCCGGCGTCGCCGGGGTCCACGTGATGGCCATCGAGTGGGAGGAGGCCGTGCGCCCCATCGTGGAGGGGGCGGGGCTCCTGCCCCGGCCGCAGCCCATGCCGGCGGCGGCCGAGGGCGCAGGGCACAGAGCGTAAGGCACGGACCACGGACGGGGGGCCCAACGAGCAACGCGCAACGCGCAACACGCAAAGGGTTACCCATGACGGCACAGCGCAGCGGGGCTCTTGCGGAGCAGGTCGAACAAGCGACCCACCAGAACGCGCACCTGTGCTACCAGTGCCTGCGCTGTTCCTCCGGGTGCCCGGTGGCCGAGGACTTCGACCTCCTGCCGAGCCAGGTGATGCTGGCCATCCAGGAGGGGGACGCCTCGGTGGCCGACAGCCGCACGGTGTGGCTGTGCGCCTCGTGCCAGACCTGCAACACCCGCTGTCCCCAGGGGCTCGACATCCCGGGCATCATCGACCACTTCCGCCAGCAGACCCTGGACCGGGCCTCGGTGCCCGAGACCGCCCGGTTCTTCAAGGCCTTCCTGCGAAACGCCCGGGTCTTCGGGCGGGTGTACGAGGCCGGCCTCATGGGAGAGCTCAACCTGCGGGACGGCAAGCCCCTCCGGGATCTGCCCATGGGGCTTCGGATGATCCGGAAGGGGAAGATCCGGCTCCTCCCCCAGGTGGCGCGGCCCCCGAAGCGGGTCGAGGCGGTGGAGCCGGCGCCGCACCGGGTGGCCTACTACCCGGGGTGCTCGCTGCACTCCACCGGGGCCGCCTTCGACCGCTCCTTCCGGGGAACCGCCGAGGCCCTGGGGTTCGAGGTCCGGGAGATCCCCGGATGGACCTGCTGCGGCACCACCCCCGCCCACGGGGCCGACCCGGTGCGGGCGGTGAGCATGCCGCTCCAGAACCTCGCCATCGCCGAGCGCATGGGCCTCGATCGGGTGGTGGCCCCCTGCGCCGCCTGCTACGGGCGCTTTTGCACGGCGCTTCGCCACTACCGGGAGGACGGGGAGCTCGCCGCCCGGGTGGACGGGGAGCTGGGGCAGGAGTACGGCGACGGGGTGCGCGTCTTGAACGCCGTGGACCTCCTGGGGCAGGTGGACCTGGAGACCCTGGAGGCCAGGGTCGCGGCACCGCTCAAGGGCCTCAAGGTGGCCTGCTACTACGGCTGCCTCCTCACCCGCCCGCCCGCCGACACGGGAGCCGCCGAGTCCGAGAACCCCCAGGGCATGGAGAGGCTGGTGCGGGCGCTCGGGGCCGAGCCCCTCTCCTGGTCCCGAAAGACCGACTGCTGCGGCGGGAGCCTCGCCATCTCCCACACCGCCCTTGCCAAGCGCATGAGCGCCGAGATCCTCCGGGAGGCCCACGCCCGGGGGGCGGATCTGGTGGCGGCGGCCTGCCCCCTGTGCCACGTGAACCTCGACGAGCGCCAGCCCGAGATGGAGGCGGAGCTCGGCTTCCAGCTTCCCGTGGTCTACGTGACCCAGCTCCTGGCCGTGGCCCTGGGCCTGCCGGCGGAGGCCCAGGCACTGGACCAGTGCGCCGTGCCCGCGGAGCCATTGATGGGTCTGGGGGGCTGAGGGGAGCGCACGGACGGGCACGGACCGACACGGACTTCCACGGACGACGGACAACGGACAACGCGCAACGAGCAACGAGCAGCGTCAATGTCTCCAAGCCGCAACGGCAACGGCAGGAAGGTTGGCTCGGTCCTCGTGGTGGGGGGCGGGGTGGCGGGGATGCGCGCCGCCGCGGATCTCGCCGAGACCGGGCTCCAGGTGCACCTGGTGGAGGCCGCGCCGGGGCTCGGGGGGCGGGTCTCCCAGCTCGGGTTCATGTTCCCCACCCACGACTGCGTGCTCTGCCGGGGCTCGTCGGACCACGGGTACGGGTGCACCCGGCCCTCCATCTCCCCGGCCTTCCAGGACCACAACCTCCACCCCAACATCCGGCTGCGCACCCTCACCGAGGTGGTGGACTTCCAGGGTCAGGTGGGGGACTTCACCGTCACCCTGCGCCGCAGCCCGCGGCACGTGGACCCCGCGCGCTGCATCAACTGCCGGCTGTGCGCCGTGGTGTGTCCGGCGACGCTCCCCAGCGAGTTCCAGCTCGGCATGTCCAACCGCAGGGCCGCCTACAAGACCGCCCCCCGGGCCATCCCCGACGCCTACGTCATCGAGAAGGGGCCCTGGTGCGAGGGGTGCGGCAAGTGCGCGGCCATCTGCCCGACGCGGGCCGTGGACCTGGAGGAGGAGCCGCGCACCGAGACGATCCGGGTGGGGGCGACGATCCTGGCCCTGGGCCACCGCCTCTTCGACCCGGCCTCCCTGGAGGAGTTCGGCTACGGGCGCTATCCCAACGTGGTCACCACCATGCAGTTCGAGCGCCTGGCGAGCCGGTCGGGCCCCACCGAGGGCATGGTGGCCCGCCTCTCCGACGGGGTGCGCCCCGGGCGCGTGGCGTGGCTCCAGTGCATCGGCTCCCGGGACCAGGAGCACCCCTACTGCTCCTCCATCTGCTGCATGATCGCCACCAAGCAGGCCGTGCTCGCCAAGCAGCGCCTGGGCGGCGTGGACTGCCAGGTCTTCGTGATGGACGAGCGGGCCTTCAACAAGGAGTACACCAAGTACCACCGCCGGGCCATGGAGACCCACGGGGTGCGCTACACCCGGTGTCGGGTGAGCGCCATCCGGGAGGACCCGGCCACCCGGGACCTCCTCCTGCGCTTCCCGGGGCCCGACGGCAAGCCCCGGGAAGAGCGCTACGGGATGGTGGTACTGGCCGTGGGCCTGGAGCCCCCGGCCGGAGCGGCGGAGCTCGCCCGGATGATGGGGGTCGAGCTCAACCCCCACGGCTTTTGCGCCACCGACAAGTTCCATCCCCTCCAGACGAGCCAGCCCGGGGTATACGTGGCCGGCGCCTTCCAGTCCCCCAAGGAGATCGCCGAGACGGTCTTCGACGCCGCCGGCGCCGCCGCCGAGGTGATGCGGGTCTTCCACGACGCCCTGGGCGGCCTGCCGGCCCCCCGGGAGTACCCCTTCCTGGGGCGCGTCGATGCCGCCCCGCCGGAGCGGGACACGGCGGAGGAGCCGGCGCGCACCGGGGTCTTCCTGTGCGCGTGCGGCCCGGTGGTGTCCCAGTCCCTGGACCTCGACGCGATCCGGGATCGGGCGGCAGGCCTGCCCGGGGTGGTCCACGCCGCCCGGGTGGAGCTTGCGTGCTTCCCCGAGGGGCTCGAGGCAATCCGGGCCGACATCGCGGCCCACGGCCTCAACCGGGCGGTGGTTGCGGCGTGCAGCCCCCGCACCCACGAGGCCCTCTTCCAGCGGGCGGTGCGCCAGGCGGGCCTCAATCCCTACCTCCTGGAGATGGTGAACCTGCGGGAACACTGCGCCTGGGTCCACGACCGGGAGCCCGAGGCGGCCACCCGCAAGGCCTCGGAGCTCGTGCGGCTGGGGGCGCTGCGAGCGGCCCGCCTGGAGCCCGTGCGGCGCGTCCCCATCCAGCCCTTCCGCAGCGCGCTCGTCCTGGGGGGCGGGGTGGCCGGCATGACGGCGGCCCTGGCCATCGCCGACAGCGGCCACGACGTGACCCTGGTGGAGCGGGGCGAGGCCCTGGGGGGAAACCTGCGCCACATCTACTACCTGGCCGAAGGCCTCAACCCCCAGCGGCTCCTGCGCGACCTGGTCAATCGGGTGCGGGGCCACCACCGCATCCGGGTCCTCACCCGCAGCGAGCTGGCCGCCTGGAGCGGCTCCATCGGCCGGTTCCAGAGCCGCATCCGCACCGCCGACCCGGGGGCCGAGGGGGGCACCTTCGAGGTGGAGCACGGGGTCACGGTGGTGGCCACGGGCGGCCGGGAGGGGACGCCGGAGGCCTTCCTCCACGGGGAAGACCCTCGGGTGGTGACCCAGCTCGAACTCGAGGACTGGATCGTCCACCAGCCCGAGCGGGTGGCGGGGATGCAAAGCGTCGCCATGATCCAGTGCGTGAAGCCCGCGGAGGCCGAGAGCTTCTACTGCTCGCGCACCTGCTGCACCAACACCATGAAGAACGCCATCCGGGTCAAGATGCTCAACCCAGACTGCCAGGTCACGGTGCTCTACAAAGACATCATCACCTACGGCTTCCGGGAGCAGTACTACACCGAGGCGCGCCGCCGAGGGGTCGTGTTCGTGCGGTACACCGACGAGGATCTGCCCCGGGTGACCCCGCTCGGCGCCGCCCTGCGCCTGGAGGTGACCGACCCGAGCCTCAACCGCCGCTACATTCTGGAGCCCGAGCTCCTGGCGCTGAGCATGTCCATCGTGCCCGCCGAGGGCACGGGGGCGCTGGCCCGGCTCCTCCAGCTCCCGCTTTCCCAGGAGGGGTTCTTCCTGGAGGCGGACCTCAAGATGCGCCCCATGGACTTCCTGGCCGAGGGCCTCTTCCTGTGCGGCATGGCCCACTACCCCCGGTTCCTGGAGGAGGCCATCTCCAGCGCCCAGGCAGCCGCCGGGCGGGCGCTCACGGTCCTGAGCCTCGACCCCTTCTACGTGGGGGGGGTCGTGGCGGCGGTGGACCCGGACCGGTGCGTGGGGTGCCTCACCTGCGTACGCACCTGCCCCTTCCACATCCCCCGCATGGCGTATGACCAGGCGGGGGTGGGCAACCTCGGGGGCCACGCCTGGATCGACCCCGCCCTGTGCCAGGGCTGCGGCTCCTGCACCGGCGAGTGCCCCGCTGTAGCCATCCAGCTCGCCCACTACCGCGACGACCAGGTGATGACAGGCGCTCTCGGTCAGTGGGACTCCGAGTTCGCCGAGTCGTCCAGGGCGGGAGCGACCGCGCCATGACAGCCGACCGGCAAATCTCGACGGGCCACGTGCCACCCGCAACGAGCCCCGGCTTTCAGCCGGAGCTCACTGCCTTCACGTGCAGCTACTGCGCCTACATGTCGGGCGACACGGCAGGTGCGCTGCGGCTCCAGTACCCGGCCACCGTGAAGGTGGTGAAGCTGCCCTGCACGGGGAAGGCCGACGCCCGCTACCTCCTGGCCGCCTTCGAAGAGGGGGCCGACGGCGTCTACGTGATCGCCTGCCCCATCGGCAACTGCCATCACGTGCGGGGCAACGAGAGGGCCCGGGCCCGGGTGGAGCGCACCCGCAAGCTCCTGGAGCAGGTGGGGCTCGAGGGCGAGCGCCTGGGCATCTTCTTCCTCTCCGGGGGCATGGGCGAGAGCTTCGCCGCCGCCGCCCGGGAGATGACCGAGCGCATCCGCCGGCTGGGGCCCAGCCCATTGCGGAGCGGACGGGGTTTGGACGGGATAACGGGATGAACCGGATGTGGAGCAACGGCGGCCGCGTACGCCGGGGTGCCTACGCGGGGTGTCGCGGTGTAGCCGGCCGGCTGACCACGTCTCACCAAGAGTTCGGCAGGTTTCATCCCGTATATCCCGTTATCCCGTCCAACTCCCACGTCGAGGTGATTCCATGATCGTCGGCGAGCAAAAGCCACTTTCGGAGATTGTGGGGTTTCTGGGGGACGCGCGGGAGGTGCTCGTGGCCGGGTGCGGCACCTGCGTCACCGTGTGCCTGGCGGGGGGCGAGAAGGAAGCCCAACTCCTGGCGTCGGCCCTTCGCATGGCCTCCCGGCTCGACGGGGCCACTCGCCGGGTGACCGATGTCACGGCCCAGCGCCAGTGCGAGTGGGAGTACCTGGACGGCATCGCCGAGCACGTGCGGAGGGCCGACGCCGTGGTGTCGCTCGCCTGCGGCATCGGGGTCCAGGCCATGGTCCGGCACTTTCCCGACGCCTGGGTGGTGCCCGGCCTGAACACCACGTTCCTGGGCCTGCCCGAGGAGCAGGGCATCTGGACCGAGCAGTGCCAGGCCTGCGGCAACTGCATGCTCGGCCAGACCGGCGGCATCTGCCCCATCGCCCGGTGCTCCAAGCAGGTGCAGAACGGCCCCTGCGGAGGCTCGGAAAACGGCCTGTGCGAAGTCAAGCGGGTCAAACGCGAAAACGGCGTCCCCGTGATGAAGACCGACGCCCGCGGCCGGCAGGTGCCGGTCACCGAGGATGTGGAGTGCGCCTGGCACCTGATCCACGAGCGGCTCAAACGCCTCGGTCGCCTGGACCTCATCACGGGCGTCCAGGGCCCCAAGGACTGGTCCACCTCCCGCGACGGCGGCCCCCGCCGCATCGTCCGGGAAGACCTCCTCCTCCTGGACGAGGGATAGGAAGGGATAAGCCCTTGGACAGGATGAACAGGATGGACAGGATGATAGAACCTCTTCGACTCGCTGCTATGCGACAAGACTCCGCACCGACATTTCCAACAAGAATCCGGCTCTATCCTGTTGATCCTGTCATCCTGTCCAACACCGGTGTCCTTGCATGGTGCTGAGATGACGAACGCCAACGGCTACAAGTCGGGCAGCAATCTGGAGAAGGTCCTCTCCGCGGGGCACTTTGCGGTGACCGGCGAGCTGGGGCCGCCCCAGAGCGCCGACGCCCACCACATCCGGGTGAAGGCGGGCCACCTCAAGGGGGTGGTGGACGCGGTGAACGTCACCGACAACCAGACCGCCGTGGTGCGCATGTCGAGCCTGGGGGCGTCGATCGTCGCGGTGCAGGAGGGCCTGGAGCCGGTCATGCAGATGACCTGCCGCGACCGGAACCGCCTGGCCATGCAGGCCGACTACCTCTCCGCCTACGCGCTCGGCATCCGAAATCTCCTGGCCCTCACCGGGGACCACCAGTCCTTCGGCAACCACCCCACCGCGAAGAACGTCCACGACCTGGACTCCGTGCAGCAGCTCCAGATGCTCAAGGACCTCCGGGACGAGAAGCGGTTCCAGTGCGGCGACCTCGTGAAGGGAGCCGAGCCCCGGTTCTTCATCGGCGCCGCGGCGGCCCCCGAGGCCCACCCGGTGGAGTGGCGGCCCCAGCGACTGGCGAAGAAGGCCGCCGCAGGGGCCGACTTCATCCAGACCCAGCTCGTCTACAACGTGCCGGCCTTCAAGCGGTTCATGGAGGAGGTGCGCCGGCTCCGGGTCCACGAGAAGCTCGCGATCCTCGTGGGGGTGGGGCCCCTCAAAGGCCCGGCCATGGCCAAGTACATGCGCGACTTCGTCCCCGGCATCACCGTGCCCGACCACGTCATCGAGCGGATCGAAGGCGCCGCCGGGGGGATCCCCCCCGAGGAGAAGGAAGCGCGCCAGACAGCCTGGAAGGCCGAGGGCATCCGGATGTGCGTCGAGCTCATCCAGGAGCTCCGGGAGATCGAAGGCGTGGCCGGCGTCCACGTCATGGCCATCGAGTGGGAAGAGGCCGTGCGCCCCATCGTGGAAGGCGCCGGGCTCCTGCCTCGGCCGGCGGTTCGAGGTGCGGGGGGTTTTGACAGGATCACAGGATGATCAGGATGGGGCTGAGGGGAACGGCTACAGGCAGACCGGCGGCTCGCAGGTTCAGCTCCACCAAAATTCCATCCTGTCCATCCTGTCATCCTGTCCCAGAATAGGATCTTCCCATGGAGCCAGCAGCGACCACCACCGCACTCAAGCCCGACCTCGCCAGGGAGATCGAGGCCCGCACGGGGCAGAACGCCTTTCTGTGCTACCAGTGCGTGCGCTGCACGAGCGGCTGCCCGGTGACCGACTACTACGACTACACCCCGAACCAGGTCATGCGGCTCGTGCAGATCGGCGACGAGGAGGCGGTCCTCAGGGCCCGCACGCCCTGGCTGTGCGCTTCGTGCCAGACCTGCACCACCCGCTGCCCCCAGGGGCTCGACATCGCCCTCGTCATGGAGACCCTGACCCAGGTGGCCCACGATCGGGGCATCGCGCCCGCGGTGCCCGAGGTGGCCCTCTTCCACAAGATCTTCTTGAAGGACGCCCGGCTCTTCGGGCGGCTGTACGAGCTCGGGCTCATGGGGGCCATGAACCTGCTGTCAGGAAAGTGGTTCGAGGACGCGGACCTGGGCGTGGAGATGCTCAAGCGGTCAAAGATCAGCTTTCTCCCCTCCCTTGCCCGCTCGCGGCCCGACCGCCAGAAGCACCGCAACCCCGAGCCGAACCAGGTGGGCTACTACCCGGGGTGCTCGCTCCACTCCCTGGCCAAGGAGTTCGACACCTCCTTTCGAGCGTGCGCCGACGCTCTGGGGTACCGGCTCGTGGAGCCCAACGGCTGGACCTGCTGCGGGGCGAGCCCGGCCCACCACGTGGATCCCTATCTCGGGGTCAAGGCGCCCCTGGCCAACCTCTCCCTGGTGGAGGCGAGCGGGTTTGGCGAGGTGGTGGCCCCCTGCGCCGCCTGCTACAACCGGTTCAAGGCCGCCGACCACGAGGTTCGCCGGGACCCGGTGCTCCGGGCTCGGGTGGACGCAGACCTCGGTTACCGGTACCGAGGCGAGGTGGCGATCCGGTCCATCGCGGACTGGCTCGCGGGCACCGTCCGAACCGAGGCGATCCGGGCCAGGGTGGTCCGGCCCCTCCAGGGGCTCAGGGTGGTCTGCTACTACGGGTGCCTCCTCACCCGGCCGCCCGAGGTCACCGGTCACCCCCATCCCGAGTACCCCACCGAGCTCGACGAGGTCTGCCGGGCCCTGGGGGCCGAGACCCTGGACTGGGACGACAAGACCGTCTGCTGCGGCGGCAGCCTCGCGGTGCCGGCCAAGGAGGTGATGCTGCGGCTAAGCCAGAACATCGTGGAGCACGCCCAGGCCGCCGGCGCCGACGTCCTCGTCGTGGCGTGCCCGCTTTGCGACTCGAACCTCGACAACCGCCAGCGCCAGATGCCGACGCTGGCGCGCCAGACCCCGGTACTCTATGTCACCCAACTCATGGCGCTCGCCTTCGGCCTGGGGCAGAAGGCGGCAGGTCTCGGGCGCAAGCTCGTGGACCCGCGGCCCCTGCTCGGGGAGAAGGGCTTCTTGCAGACGGGATAACGGGATGAACGGGATGGGGAAAGGTCGATCCCGTTATCCCGTCCAAAACTCTCCCCGGAGGTCTCCCATGCTCGTCCAGCACCTCATGACACCTGAGCCAGTCTCCATTGCCCCGGATCAAACCGTGGCGGAAGCGGGCGCGCTCATGACCGAGAAGGGAATCCGCCACCTTCCGGTCCTGGAGGGAGACCGGCTCGTGGGACTGGTGACCCGTGCCTCCCTGGCCCAGGCCCTCCCGGGACTCGGCACGGGCCTCACCCGCTTCGAGTACAACTACCTCACTGCCAACACACGGATCCGGGAGGTTATGATCCGAGACCCGGCGCTCGGCACCGAGGACATGGCCGCCGAGGAGGCCGCCCGAGTCATGAACACAAAGCGGATCTCGAGCCTCGTGGTCGTGCGAGAGGGCAAGCCGGTGGGGATCATCACGGACACCGACATCTTCGAGGCCATGCTCGAGCTCCTGGGCGCACGGCGCAAAGGAGTGCGCGTGACGGTGCACCTGCCCAATCGGCGCGGGGAGCTCTCCCGGGTGGCGGGGGCCTTGGCGGAACAGGGGGGGAACCTCTCGGCCGTCGGGAGCTGGCCGGTAGGAGAAGGCACCTGGGGCGCCGTGCTCAAGGTGCAGAACCTCTCCCCGGAGCAGATCTCCGCCGCTCTCGCCCGGCTGCCGGGGGTCTCGGTGGCGGACCTGCGCACCTAGCCACATCGGTAGGCTGCTGCACGAGCCCCCTTCGCGGGCCCCGGACGGCGCGCCGGACGGGTCCAAAGCCCCCCGCGATCCCGGAGAACTCCCGCCAAGAGGGCCGCGACGCCCGTCGCGGCCCTCTTGGCGTTTGCCTTCCGGAAATCTCGCCGTACGGCCCTACCCCACCTGGGTGCCGAGGAAGATGGGGAGCGTCATGTGGCCGATCTGGTCCTGGAGTTCCTCGATGCTGTCGATGTGGGCGTCCTCGTCCTTGAGGATGCCCACCAGGAGCTCGCGGGTCGCGTGGTCGCCCACGTCGGCGGCAAGCCCGATGGCGTCGTTGTATGCCTTGATGGCGGACGACTCCAGCACGTGGTCGCTGGCGAGCTGTTTGGGCACGTCGGCGCCGATGTGCATCTTGTGCAGGTTGCTCACGATCGGCAGCCCCTCCAGGAACAGGATGCGGCCGATGAGCTTCTCGGCGTGCTTCATCTCGTCGATGGCCCGCTTCTCGAAACCCTCGTGAAGCTTCTCGTAACCCCAGTTGGCGCACATCTCCGAGTGAACCATGTACTGGTTGATCGCAGTCAGCTCGTCGGCCAGCAGTGCGTTGAGTGTCTCGATGAGCTTCTCGTTGCCCTTCATGGTCCTCTCCTTTCCGTGTGGGAGTATGTTGCGCGGGTCCGGCCGCGCATTCGCGCCTGGCCCAGCCGGGCGGCCGGAGGGTAGCACACCGGTGCGCCGCGTCAACGGCGCCCGAAGCGCCGGTCCCATCGCACCCCGGGCGCCGCTCCCCCGGGGGTACGCAGCCGAAACGTCGATCGGCGATTCCCGGAGGCCACCGAAAGAAAAGCTGGCCGCAGGGCCAGCTTCAGGCTTTGACCGGCACGCGGCCGGACGGAGTCCTACTCCCACCAGGGCCGCGCGCCCCGCATCGCCGCGCGGCGGCCGCGCCGGGCCCCACGGGAGCGGGGCTCGGAGCGAACCGAGCGGAAGAGATCGGCAAAGAACTTGGAAAAGGGCTCCGTGGAGGGAAGCCCCCGGCGCAGGATGGAAGGGGTCGCGAACAGGAGGATGGCGGCGGTAAGCTGGACCAGGATCGCGTGCTCCATGGCGGGCATCTTCCCCTTGAATGGGGAGCCGTCCCAGGCTCCCATGGGAGGAGGTAGCCGGAAGGTACGCCTTGCTGCAATGCGGCGTCAAGAAAAAAGCAAGCGCCGTTCAGGTCCGCCCAGAAGAGGCAAACGGGAACCTCGGGGGCGACAGGGACGGCTGCGCCGCAACAAGACACGGGGGCCGGGCACTGCATTCAGGCCGGCGTTTGGGCCTTCCGGCCCGCCCCGGACACCAGACGGCACTGGGCTGGCCAAGGGTCCATTCTCCGCGCTACCCTGGAGGCCGAGAGCCCAGCCCCCCTCGACGGAGGACCATGCTTCCCGTCTTCAGCCACCGCCCCGGCTCCTTTCGCGCCCTGGTGTGGACCGGCTTCTTCTGCGTCACCCTGCCACTGGCGGTGGCGCTGTTGAACGCGGGCGTGTTCGCGGGCCGCTTTGCCCGCAGGGCCGCGGAGGCCGTGCAGCACGCGTCCCGGGTGGCGGACGACAGCCGGCTCCTCCAGGATCACGTGCTGTCCCTGGAGCGGCGCGCCCGCCAGTTCCACGTGTTGGGAGAAGAGCAACTCCTCCGGGACTACGGGGACCGGAGGGAGGTCTTTCTCCAACTGCTGGACCGGCTCGCCCGGCTCCTCCCCTCCCTGGAGGAGCGGGCCGCCGCCATGAGGGAGCTCGAGGAGGCGGTCTTCCGATTCCTGACCCAGGGAGGCCCCCAGCCCCAGGGAGCCGACGCCGAAGCCCTGGACCGGTTCGCCCCCCTGAGCGCACTCTCTCGGGAGGTCCTCGACGCCAGCACCCGCTTCAGCCTCGAGGAGGCCGAGGCGATGCAGCACGCGGCGGCGCAGGCGCGGCGCGCGTTTCTCTGGCAGGCGTCGGCGCTGGTTCCGCTCACGCTCCTGGTCTCGGCCCTCTTCGCCGCCCTGCTGGCCCGGCCCATTCGACAGATCGACCGAGGCATCCAGGGTCTGGGTTCGGGAAGGTTCGATTCTCCCATCGTGGTACGCGGCCCGCGGGACCTGGAGTTCCTGGGGGAACGCCTGGATTGGCTGCGGTTGCGGCTCGCGGAGCTCGAGGCGGAGAAGACCCGCTTCCTCGCCCACATGTCCCACGAGCTCAAGACGCCCCTGACCGCCATCCGGGAAGGCGCCGAGCTCCTGGGGGAAGGAGTGGTCGGCGCCCTCACGGCCGAGCAGCGTGAAGTGGCCTCGATCCTCCGGGACAGTGCCCTGCGCCTCCAGGGGCTCATCGAGAACCTCTTGCGGTTCAGCGTGGAGTTGGCCCGGGCCGAAGGTCCGGGAGACGCCTGGACGGAGGTGGCGGAAGTGGTGGAGGCGGTGGTAGCGGACCACCGGATGGCGAGCGCCGCCAAGGCCCTGCGGGTGGAGCGCGACGTGGAGCCGGTGCGGGTGCGGGGGGACCGGGAGCGCGTGCGGGTCATCCTCGACAACCTGCTCTCGAACGCCGTGAAGTTCACCCCCCGGGGAGGCACCGTGGGGATCCGGGTCTCTCGGGACGGGAAGGAAGCCGTGATCGACGTGGGAGACACCGGCCCGGGCATCCCGGCCGGAGAGCGGGAGAGGATCTTCGAGCCGTTCTTCCAGGGGGCGGCCCGGGGCGACGGTGCGGTGATGGGCAGCGGCCTGGGCCTCTCCATCGTGGCCGAGTACGCGGGCGCCCTCGGGGGCCGGGCCGAAGCAATGGCGCACGGCGGCCCAGGGGCGCTGCTGCGGGTGCGGCTCGCCGTCTGGAGCGAGGAGGACCCATGAAGCGTGGCAGACGCCGCGCGGCAGCGTGCCTGGCCCTTTGGCTTGCCGGGCTGGCGGGTTGTGCAGGCCTGGGAACGTGGCCGGAGCCGGGAGGGGGTGTGCGCTCCTCTGCCCTCGAGGAGCGGCCCGATCCCATTTGCGAGGCCCTGGGCCGCACCGCGGCACTCTCGCCGGAGGATGCGCAGGCACGGCTCCCCCACGCCGTGGAGGCCTTTCGCAACCAACGCACCCCCGAGAGCCGCCTGCGGGTTCTCCTCCTCCTCTTGCGGGCGCCGCCCCGGGAGTTCGGAGACGTGTGGGCGCTGGAGGTGCTCCAGAGCGCCCAGTTCCCGCCGGACCAGGAGCCGGGCCTGCGGGATGTGGAGACCCTGCTGCAAGGGGTCTTCGAAGAGCGGCTGCGGGCTGCCGCCGCACTCCACCACGCCGAGGCGGGGTGGGAGGCGGAACGCGAGGTCGTGGAGGGGCTGCGCTCCTCCCTCGAAGAGGCCCGCACCGAGGGCCGGGCCTGGAAGGCGCGCATCGAAATTCTGGAGCGGGAGCGCGACGAGGCCGTGGGGCGTGTCCGTCCCCTCGAGGCAGCCCTGGAGGAGGAGCGCCGCCGCGCCGCGGAGCTGGAGGGGCAGTTGGGCCAGCTCAAGGCAATCGAGCGGATCCTGGAACTCCGGGAAGACCCGGCCGCCGGGGAGGAAGCCCGATGAGCGACCCGATGCGCATCCTGCTGGTCGACGACGATACCGGCCTCCTGCGGCTCCTCTCCCTTCGCCTCCACTCGGCGGGCTACGAGGTCCAGACGGCGGAGAGCGGCGAGGAGGCCTTGGCACGGCTCTCCCAGGCCCGACCCGACCTGGTGATCACGGACCTTCGCATGGGCGCAATGGACGGGTTGGCACTGCACGACGCCCTTCGCAAGACCCACCCTTCCCTCCCGGTCATCATCCTCACCGCCCACGGCTCCATCGCCGAAGCTGTCGAGGCCACCCGCAGGGGCGTCTTCGGCTTCATGGCCAAGCCCTTTGACGGCAAGGAACTCCTGGCCGAGGTGGCCAGGGCCCTGGCCCTGAGCGGGGCGGGCGCCCTCCGGGGCGCCGATGCCGAGTCCTGGCGCGGGGCGATCGTCACCCGAAGCCCCGCCATGGAAGAGCTCCTGCGCAAGGCCCGCCTCGCCGCCGAAGGGGATGCCAGCGTGCTGGTGTGCGGCGAGAGCGGTACCGGCAAGGAACTCCTGGCCCGGGCCATCCACCGGGCGAGCCCCCGGCACGACCGGGCCTTCGTTCCCGTCAACTGCAGCGCCATCCCCGAGCCCCTCCTGGAGTCCGAGCTCTTCGGCCACGCACGAGGCGCGTTTTCGGGGGCCGTGCGCGAGCACGAGGGACTCTTCCAGGCGGCCCACGGGGGCACCCTCTTCCTGGACGAGATCGGCGACATGCCGCTCGCCCTCCAAGCCAAGGTGCTGCGCGCCCTCCAGGAAAAGGAGGTGCGGCCGGTGGGCGCAACGGCGCCCGTGGGGGTGGACGTGCGGGTGGTCTCGGCCACCCACCGCGACCTGGATCGGGAAATGGCGTCCGGGGCCTTCCGGGAGGACCTCTACTACCGCCTCAACGTCATCCGCCTGGAGATCCCAACCCTGGCCGCCCGCCGGGAAGACATCCCCCTCCTGGCGGAGCACTTCCTGGAAGCCCTGGCGGCCAAAGGGCGCAAGCAGGTCAAGGGGTTCTCGCCGGAGGCCCTGGAGGCCCTGGTATCGGCCCCTTGGCCCGGCAACGTGCGCCAGCTGGCCAACGCAGTGGAGCAGACCTACACCCTGAGCACCTCGGCCCTGATCCCGGCCGACCTGGTGCGCGAGGCCCTTCGGGAGACCCCACAGGAGGTGCCGAGCTTCCTCGAGGCCCGCAGGCGGTTCGAGCTCGACTACCTGGTACGCCTGCTCCAGATCACCGAGGGCAACGTCACCCGCGCCGCCCGCCTGGCGGGGCGAAATCGCACGGACTTCTACAAGCTTCTCGCCCGCCACCGGATCGAGCCGGCCCTCTTCAAGCCCGAAGCGTCCAAGCCCGAATCGCTCAAGCACGACTAGGGCGGTCGGTCCGGCCCGCCGCCATCGCCCCCCCGGCGACACGCGCCCTGCCGAGGCCTGGGGAACCCGCCTGTCGCAAACCAGCGACACGCCTGCCCAGCCTCTGGGGCTGTCTTTCGGATACCGCCCCTTCGCGGCGTCGCAGGACGGCGACGGTTTGCGGGGCCTTCGCCCTTCCCCTCTTCACCCACGGCGCAGTCTTCTGCTGGAAAACCAAGAGCTTCCGTTCCCTCCGGCCCCGCGGCACGGTCCCTGCTAAAGCTTTTCGTCCAGGTACCCACCCATGCGACTCGGCGGACTCGGGCCCCGCCGGGCCGCCCGGATCCCGTGGCCCGAACCCCCTCGTCCCTCCAGGGAGGACCCATGCTCCGAAAGCCCATCACCCGATCGTTCGTTCCCCTCCTCTTGCTTCTCCTGCCCGCCGCAGCCGCCCTTGTCGGCTGCAGCGGCGACAGCTCCGGCGACCCGGTCCTCACGTCCACCCGCTCCGGCGTGGCGGTGGACCCCTATATCGAAGGAGCCGTGTTCCAGGAAGTGGCCGCCGACGGCACCCTGGTCCAGCGGGAGTCGAGTCCTTCGGACGACCTGGGCCGCTTCCAGTTTCCCTCCCCGCTTCGGGAGGGTTCCCGGGTGGAGATGAAGGCGGGAGCCCGGGGGACCCACGCGGGGGCCCCCTTCGGCGGCCTGCTCAAGCGATCCGTGGGGCCGGACGACGGGGAGTCCGTCGTGGTCTCGCCCCTCACCACCCTCCTGTCCAACGGGATCGAGCCCGACGACCTCCTGGAGGCGCTCCGCGCGGCCGGCCTCCCGGGGCTGACGGCTTCGGATCTGCTGGCGGACCCCATGGCGGGGCTCGCCGAAGAAGCCGGCGAGGTGAGTGAGGCCGCACTGCGGCCCCTCCAGGCCAACATGGCCGCCATGGCCCTCATGACCCTGGCCGGCGACTTTGGCCTGGGGCCCGACGCCCTGGCCGAGCCGGACGTGGCCCGGCTCCTCGAAGAGTTCGTCCACGCCGTGCAGACCACCCTCCATCCCCAGCTTCGGGCGGAGCTGGCCGCAGAGGCCGGAGCCCAGCCCGAGCACCCCTTCACCCTCGGCGACGCCATCCACGTGGCCGCCCGCCTCCAGCGGGAGCTCGTGGCACGCCTTCGCGACCACACCGGCGACCCTGCCACCCGCGAGGCGATGGACGAGGCCGTCCACGCCGTGCTGGGGGGCGCCGGGCCCATGGCCCGGAGCGTCTACCAGGCCCGTACCGGCCTGGACCCCGAAGACCCGGGCAGCCCGCCCTCCGACCCGGCCCCAGAGACGCCCCCTGAGACTCCCGAAGATCCTCCGCCGGCCCAGCCGGACGGCCAGGCCGTGTACGATGCCAGCTGTTCTTCGTGCCACAAGGCGGGGGATGGCGACCCGGCGGGGTTCGCCCCCGATCTGGCCGGTTCCGGGGCCCTGGTTGCCCCCAAGCTCCAGGCAGGTCACATGGGCGCTACCGTGTCCGCCGCCGAGCTCACCTCCCTGGCGGCGTGGCTCGACACGGTGTCCCAGGCCGTGCCCCCGCCCACGGACCCGACCGCCCCCCCGGACGGCACTGCCCTCTACGCTGCGGAATGCGCGGGGTGCCACGGCCCCCTCGCCGGGACCGACGTGCCCGGCCGCACCGCCGCCCAGATTCGCGCCGCCATCGGCGCCGACGCGGGGGGCATGGGGGGCATCGTCCTGACCGACGCCGAGTTGGACGCCCTGGCCTCCGCCCTTCCCGGAGCGCCCGACCCGACCGATCCGACTGGCCCCGCCGACGGCCTTACCCTGTACCTGGCAGGCTGCGCGAGCTGCCATGTGGCAGGCCCGGAAGACCCCACCGGTTTCGCCCCCGACCTGGCCGGCGCAGGGGCGCTCGTGGCCCCGAAGCTCCAGGCCGGGCACATGGGCGCCGCGCTCTCCGGGGCCGAGCTGGAGGCCCTGGCGGCCTGGCTCAACCAGCTCGCCGGCCCGACCGATCCGACGAATCCGACCGATCCGACTGATCCGTCTGGCCCCGCGGACGGCTACGCCGTGTACCTGGCGGACTGCGCGAGCTGCCATACGGCCGGCTCGGAAGACCCCACCGGCTTCGCCCCCGACCTGGCCGGCGCCGGGGCGTTGGTAGCCCCGAAGCTCCAGGCCGGGCACATGGGCACCCTGCTCTCCAGCGCCGAGGAGCAGGCCCTGGCCGCGTGGCTCAACCAGCTCGCCGGCCCAACCGATCCCAGTGACCCGACGGAACCGACCGTTCCGACCGATCCGCCGCCCGTTGGAAGCTGCACCGCCTGTCACGGCATGCCGCCTTCGGGCAACGCGTTCCCCAACACCGCAGGGGCCCACGCCGCCCACGCGGCCCTGCCCACCGTGGGCTCCGACTGCGGCGTGTGCCACCTGGGGGCAACCCACGACGGTTCCGTGGACCTGGCCTTTCCGGCGACCCTCGACGCCGGGCGCGGGCAGGCCGCGGACAACCTGGACGGCACCTGCTCCAACCTGAGCTGCCACGGGGGCCAGACCACCCCCGAGTGGTGGACGGGGACCATCGCGGTGGACGTACAGTGCCGGTCGTGCCACGAGGCAGGCACCGGGGAAGACAACGGCTACTTTTCGGGGCGCCACACCCTCCACGTGAGCCGCCGGGGATACGACTGCACGGTGTGCCACAGCACGGCGCGCCTGGCCGACGTGCACTTCGCCGGCCTCGACACCCCGGGACGCGAGGGGGTTGCCCCGACGACGATCGGTGGCGCCGATACCCGGGTGACTTCCTACAACCCGGCAACCCGGAGTTGCTCGACCCAGGGCTGCCACGGCTCCGAGCGCTGGTAGCCGCTCCCGTCGCACGCAGCACGAGTATGAAAGGGACGCCGGGGCAAGCCCCGGCGTCCCTTTTTTTGTGCAACGCGCCACGCTGCAGGGAACCCAAAGGGGGCCGCCGGCCTCTTGGGCCCCAGCCTCCCATCACCAAATCGGTATCGCTATCGCTATCGGGGTCGGGGTCGGGGTCGATAGCGATATCGATACCGATACCGATGGGGATGGGGTGACCATGCTCCCCGCGCCTCCCCTGGAAGCCGAGAGCTCAGGTCCACAGGGATACCTCAGGGGCCGGTGGTAAAGCTCCAGCCATGGGTGGTCGGGACGCCGACCAAGTCCCGGGCGGTGATGGTCGCCGTGCAGCGGGTCCCGGGCCGCGGTCCTTCTGCGGGAATCAGGGAAAAGGTGCTGTGGTACCGACCCCTACCAGTACAGAGCCGCTCCGGCGAGGAGGCTCCAGCCCCCCAGGTCGGCGTCGGCCGAGCCGAAGTCGTCCACCCGGGCATACTGCCCTTCGAGGCACGCGTAAGTGCGTGCAGGACCCATGCCCCCTGCAGACCGGCGGGCGGCCGCGGGGTCGAAGGGATTCAGGAGCACCTTGACGCCGCCGCGGACGTGGTAGCCGTGCTGCCGGCCGCGCACGGTCGAGGCCTCTTCCACCTCGTGGCGGTAGTAGTAGCGGCTGTACCCGGCCCCCACGTAGGGCACCACCAGGGCATCGGGGGCGCCCCGGAGGTCGTAGACCACATAGGCCTGCACGGGGAAGACGGTGAGGGTCTGCTCGAGGGTACGCCCCAGGGGGTCGCCCCGGCGGTTGGTGTCCACCTCTCCCTCGGTCTTCCGGTAGCCACCTTCCAGCCCCACCTCGAAACGGGAAAGGAGGCGAAGTCCGAAGGCCAGCCGCCAGTCGGCCGCGATCGCGCTGTCGTAGTGGTCGTCCCACCCGCTCTCCGCCGGAAACCAGACGCCCCCTTTGGCGCTGGCCGTCCACTGGAGCCCGTCGGCCCGCGCCTCGCCGCCCCCGAGGGCCACCCCGACAAGCACGAGAACCGACAGCACCGCCCTGGCCCGCCAGGTTGACAGGAGGCCGAACACGGCAAGAAGACAGGCGCCCGCGAAGACGGCGCCTCCCCGCGGCGGTCCGGCGGCGCTGCGGAGAAAGCAGCCGCCGCGATCGTCCAGTTCGGGAAAGCCCACCGCCTCCTCCGGGATTTGCAGGACCTCGGCCGAGAGGTCGCCCTCCAGCTCGGTCACCGGCACAGCCACGCCGGCGGAGCGCACGCTCTCCCGGGCGGTAGCCAGCGCCGCCACGGCGAAGTTGTGGGTGGTGCCCCCGAGGGATCGCACGGCAAAGCGGTATTCCGTGCCGTTGGCGAGCCCCGTAACCGTGTGGGAGGTCACGTTTCCCACGTCCGAAGCTTCGTCCAGGGCGCCCGTCGCCGTGCCCCAGAGCACCCGATATCCCGTGGCCCCCGGCGCGGGGTCCCAGCGCAGCAGCACGGCCCGATTCCGGGGAAAGGCCTCCAGGCCCCCCACGGCCCCGGGCGCCTCGGCGGCCACGTCGAGTCCGGTCAGGGCGAGCCCGGCCACCAGCCCTACGGTGATGGGCGAGGCCCCCTGGTCGGCGCCGGTGCCTCCGAAGTTCTCGTCGGGACCGTAGTGAACGCGGTAGCCCGTGACGTCGTACGCGAGGTTGGGCTGCCAGGTGAGGGTCGCGGCGGTTCCCGTTGCATCCACCTCCGCATCGAGTCCGGACACGGGAAAGGGGCGCGTGTCCGCTCCGGTTCCCCCGTAGGCCCCCTGATCGGCGTCGCTGCCGTCGGGGTTGGACGCGGCGGCGATGCAGGGGGAGCCCGCCCGCAGGTGGAAGTCCCCCGCCTCCGGGGCGACCAGGAGCGGATCGCGGTCGGCGGTGGTCTCCTCCGTCACGTCCTGGGCACGTAGGTCGAAGAAGTTCTGCTGGAAGGAAGCCCCCGCGTTGTCCCAACTCACGGCCACCGCGTTGTTGGCGAAGAGGTTCGCCCGCACCGAGCCGGTGCTCCCGGTGAGGGTGAGCCCGGTGCCGTTGCCGTAGAAGGTGTTGTTCGCGATCGCCACGTTGGCGGAGTTTCGCACCTGGAGGGCGGCGCCGGAGACGGAGTGGAAGACGTTGTTGCTGAGGTCCAGATTGGGTGCGTTGGAAAAGCTCGCGCCGTTCCCCCGCACCGTGAAGCGCTGGAGAGTCCCTCCGCCCTGGGAAGTGATAGCCCCCGTGAGGATCGTGCTGGCGGTCTCTTCCCCCCGCACGGTGACGCCGGCCCGCAGGGTGAGCGCATCGCCGTAGGTGCCCGTACGCACGGTGATGGTGCCCCCGTCGATCTCCCCGGCGGCGGCGTCGATTCCCTCCTGGATCGTCCGATAGGTATCGCTCGGCACCGTGGCATCGAGCTGCGCCCCCGCCGGTTGCCCCAGGAATATCGCCGCGGCCAGCGCCGCCACCAGAAACCCTTTGCCCATGAGTTCTCCTCTCCTCCGGCACGGCGCCCGCCGGCGACTCTTCAACCCCCAACGGGCGACGGGCAACGGGCAGCGCGCCGCGGGCTTCCCCCTCAGCCCACGGCCTCCTCCCCCAGATACGCCTTGATCACCGCCGGATTGTACCGGATCTCCTCGGGGGTGCCCTCGGCGATCTTGCGCCCGTACTCCATCACGAAGATCCGGTCCGAGAGGCTCATGACGAGCTTCATGTCGTGTTCGATGAGGAGGATGGCGATCCCCGCCTCGTCCCGGATGCGGGTGATGAGCTCGTCGAGCTCCGCCGTCTCCTGGGGATTCATCCCCGCCGCGGGCTCGTCGAGGAGCAGGAGGCAGGGGTCGGTGGCGAGCGCCCGGGCGATCTCCAGGCGGCGCTGGGCCCCATAGGGGAGGTTTTTGGCCTGCTCGTTTACGTAGGCCTCCAGACCCATCCGCTCCAGGAGCTCGTAGCTCCGGGACACCACGGCGCGCTCCTCCGCCCGGGTGGCCGGCCCTCGGAAGATCGCCCCCAGGATGCCCGAGCCGGTACGGCAGTGGCGGCCCACCATCACGTTTTCCAGGGCGGTCATGTTGGGGAACAGGCGGATGTTCTGGAAGGTGCGGGCCATGCCCTGGGCAGTGACGCGGTGGGGCTTGAGTCCGTTGAGCCGCGCCCGGCTCCGGCCCGGAAGCTGGAGAAAGACGTCGCCGCCGGTGGGGGTGTAGATCCCGGTGATGCAGTTGAAAAACGTGGTCTTCCCCGCCCCGTTGGGGCCGATGAGGGCCACGATCTCCCCCGGGCCCACGTCCAGGTCCACCGCGTCGAGTGCCCGCAGCCCCCCGAAGTTCATCCCGAGTTTGCGCACGTCGAGAAGCCGGTCCATGTCAGTTCTCGCTCCGCGCGGCGGGAGCACCGGCGCTGTGATACTCGTAGCGCCGCCGCACCTTGCTGATGAGCCCCTGGGGCCGGAAGACCATCATGAGAACCATGGTCGCCCCGAAGAGCAGCATCCGATACTGCATGAACTCGGCAAGGTAGTAGGGGAGCAGGGTGAGGATGAAGGCCGCGAGGACCACCCCCGTGATCGACCCCATCCCCCCGAAGACCACGATGGACAAGATGATGATCGACTCCCACAGGGTGAAGCTCGCCGGGTTGATGAAGCCGGTATTGGCCGCGAAGATCACCCCGCCCAGGCCGGCCCACGTGGCCCCCAGTGCAAACGCCGCGAGCTTGGTGCGCATGCGTGGAATGCCCATGGCCTCGCAGGCGATCTCGTCTTCCCGGAGCGCGAGCCACGAGCGCCCCAGGCGCGAGTTCTGGAGGCGGTTGACGACGAAGATCGTGAAGAGCACCAGGGCGATCATCAGGTAGTAGATGTAGACAGTAGACTGCTGCAGGGTCAGGGGGATGCCGAAGAACCCGGGTTTGGGGATGTTGGCGATGCCGCTCGGGCCGCGGGAAAACGTCCCCCAGTTCTCGAGGACGAGTCGGATGATCTCCCCAAAGCCCAGGGTCACGATGGCCAGGTAGTCTCCCCGCAGGCGCAGCACCGGGATGCCGAGGAGGACGCCGAAGAGCGCCGCCAGGAGCATGCCCAGGGGCAGGGCAGTCCAGAACCCGATCTGGAAGTTGGCGTGCAAGAGGGCGTAGGAGTAAGCCCCCACGGCGTAGAAGGCCACGTACCCCAGGTCGAGTAGCCCGGCGAGCCCCACCACGATATTGAGCCCGAGCCCCAGCACCACGTAGATCAGGGCCGTGATGAGGATGCGGACCTGGAAGGTGGAGAAGAGGTGCGGCACCAGGAGGGCAACGACCCCCAGGAGGACCAGGGCGGGGACGAAGATGCGGCGCTCTTCGAGGAGGCGCTGGGAGAGGGGCACACGCCCGCCCGCATCGCGGCCCTGCCGCGCCTTTCCGCCGCGCTCCTTGCGCTCGAGGAGGCGGCGCCAAACAAAGGAGAGCACGAACGTGCTCACCGCGATCCAGAGCATGTTGTGCCACCGCCACTCCACGACCTCTTCGATGGTATTCACCCGGATCACCAAGAGGGGAAAGGTGAGGAACACCATCCAGAGGGAGACGAGCAGGGATTGCTTGAGACCGTTCATGGCGGCTTTCGCTCGAGTCACGGGGGAGCCGGCGAGGCGGACCCCGGGCTATACCTTCTGGGTCGTGGCCCGCCCCAGGATGCCGGCGGGCCGGAAGATGAGGATCAGCACCAGGAGGGCGAACGCGAACACGTCCTCGTAGTCGCTCGAGACGTACCCGGTGGCGAAGCTCTCCGTGAGGCCGAGCACCAGCCCCCCCAGGGCGGCCCCCGGGATGCTGCCGATCCCCCCGAGCACGGCGGCGGTAAACGCCTTGATCCCCGCAATGAAGCCGATGAAAAAGTTGATCTGGCCAATGTGGGAGGCGATCAGTACCCCCCCGATGGCCGCAAGCGACGACCCGATGACAAACGTCGTCGAGATGACGCGGTTGACGTTGACGCCGAGCAGCAGCGCCATGGACTTGTCCTGGGCCGTGGCCCGCATGGCCTTGCCCATGCGGGTGTACTTGATGAGGAGCGTGAGGACCACCATGCACGCTGCCGACGTGGCCACGATGAGGATCTCGGCCGAGCTCATGAGGTGGCTCACCGGCTCGAGGAACGCAAACTCGGGCACCAGGGCGGGAAAGGGCAGGAAGTTCGAGGTCTGGGCCAGGAGAACGTAGTTCTGGAGGAAGATCGACATCCCGATGGCGCTGATCAGCGGGGAGAGCCGGGGGGCCTGGCGCAGGGGCTTGTAGGCGATCTTCTCCACCGTGAAGCCGTAGGCCATGGAGTAGATGACCGCCACCACTCCCGCCAGCACGAGCACCGCCGGGCCCTGGATGCCGTACAGGGTGAGCACGCTCGCCACCACCAGCGCCGTGAACGCCCCGATCATGTAGATCTCGCCGTGGGCGAAGTTGATGAGCTGGATGATGCCGTACACCATCGTGTAGCCCAGGGCGATGAGGGCGTAGATGCTGCCCCGGGTGAGCCCGCTCATGAAGAGGTAGACGAAGTAATCCATGGAGGTCACACACCCCGGGGGCCGTCGGGTGAGGCGGGCCTCGAGGGGGGGCCTCGGCCGTGGGCACCCTCGCGCTCTCGCATGAAAACGGCGCAGGGAAGAAGCTCCCGCTCCTCCCCTGCGCCGTGGGAGCTACCTGCGTGCCCTACTCCTGGACCTGGACGTAGGTCCCGTTCTGCACCTGGTACATGGAGAAGCCCACCCCCTTGGCGTCGCCCCGCTCGTCGAAGCTGATGCGCCCCACCGGGGTCTCCACCCACTCGGTGCGCAGGGCTTTCTCCACGGCGGCGTACTCGGTGGAGCCCGCCTTCTCGATGGCGTTCAGGAGGGCGAGGGTCGCCGAGTAGGCCTCCTTGAAAAAGGCGCCGGGCTCCTCCCCGTACGCCTTCTTGTGGTCTTCCACCGCCTTGTTGAACAGGGGGAACTTCGAGGTGTCCTTGGGGCCCGAGGCGTACACGCCCTCGGCGAACTCCTTGGCCACCTTGATGAAGGTGTCGTCCTTGACGCCGTCGTCGGAGACGAAGGGGATGTCCATCTTGCGCTTCTTCATGCCCGTGACGAGCTTCGAGGCCTCGGGGTGGTACCCGCCGTAGATGAGAGCCTCGGCGCCCCGCTGGTTGACCTTCTGGATGACGGCCGAGTAGTCCACGGCACCGGGGGTGATGCCCTCGAAGAGCACCACCTCGCCCTTGCCCCCCGACTCGTCGACGAACTTCTTGGCGAACTCGGCAAAGCCCTTGCCGTAGTCGCCCTTGTCGTGGAGGACGGCGATCTTCTTCTTCTTGAGGGTGTCGAGGGTGAAGTCCACCCCGAGCTTCGCCTGCAGGTCATCCGAGGCGATCGTGCGGTAGAAGTTGGGGTAGTCGCCGCTCTGTGTCAGATCCGGGTTGGTGGCCGAGGGAGACATGGCGATGACCTTCGCGTCGCGGTAGGTGCCCATGGCGGCCTTGGTGGCGCCGGAACAGATGTGCCCCAGGACCACGTGGACTCCGCTCGAGACAAACTTGGCCGCGATGTTCGCCGCCTTCTCGGGCTTGCACTCCTCATCCTCCACGAGGAGTTGCACCTGGCGTCCCAACACGCCGCCCCGGGCATTCACCTCGTCCACCACCAACTTCGCGGCCCGGGTGGCCGGGATGCCGTAGGAGGCGAGGTCGCCGCTGTGGGGGCCGGCCACGCCGAGCTTGATGGGTTCCTGGGCCGAGGCTGCCCCGGAGAAGGCCAAGAGCGCCGCCCCGGCTACGGTGGCCAAACGAACGAGAAGCCGCTGGTTCATCTTTCCCTCCTTGCGTGGTGTGTCTGCCCAAAAGTTTGGGCGCATCAAACAAGCGCCCGGACCGTCCCGGGCCTGAGGTCTTGTAACAGGAGCGCTTCCAGGCGTCAACCGCGTTCCCGCCGGCGTGCCGACCCGGCTTCCCAGCCCGCTCCCGGGGGGGGCCGCGCGGGGCGCCGGGGGCCCGTCTCCCCCCTCCACCCCCGGGCCCCCGCTGGCTGCGGTTCTCGGCGGCGGGCCTGTTTCGGCGCGCGAATCCCCCCGCTCTCCGCGACGGGCGTTACAGGCCCAGGTAGGCCCTTCGGACGTCTTCGTTCGCCAGGAGCCGGTCGGCCCGGTCCTCCAGGGTGATGCGCCCGGTCTCCATCACGTAGCCCCGGTGGGCCAACTGGAGGGCCAGGTTGGCGTTCTGCTCCACGAGGAAGATGGTCGTCCCTCCCTCCCGGTTGATCCGCCGCACGATGTCGAAGATGCGCTTGACGATCAGCGGCGCGAGCCCCAGGGAGGGCTCGTCCAGGAGGAGAAGCCGGGGGCGTGCCATGAGCGCCCGCGAGATGGCGAGCATCTGCTGCTCGCCCCCGCTCAGGGTGCCCCCTGCCTGGTGGCGCCGCTCGGCCAGGATGGGGAAGAGCTCGTAGACGTGGGACAGGTCTTCCTTGATACCCCCCTTGTCGCGCCGCAGGAAGGCCCCCATGTCCAGGTTCTCCGCCACGGTGAGGAGGGGGAAGATGCGGCGGCCCTCCGGCACCTGGGAAATCCCCAGGGCCACGATCTCGTCGGGGGTGCGGCCGTGGATGGGCTTCCCCCGGAAGAGGATCTCCCCCCCCCGGGGAGGCGCGATGCCGCAAATCGACATGAGGGTGGTGCTCTTGCCCGCTCCGTTGGCCCCGATCAGGGTGATGATTTCCCCTTCCTCCACGCGCAGGGAAACCCCCTTGAGTGCCTGGATGTTCCCGTAGTAGGTCTGGATCTCGCGAAGCTCGAGCATCGAGGGACTCTCCGCGGGTGGGGAAGGCGGGACCCGCCGGGCCCCGGGCGAACACGACCACCGAAGGCGGAAATCTTACGGTTCGGGGTTTCCAAGGTCAAGCGCGGGGCTCGCTTTGCAAAGCTCCGAAAGGGCGTACACTGTAGCCCTCGAAGCCCTCGACCTCGACCCATCGGGAGGCCGGTCCCGCCGTGAGGAGCCTGCTCCTGCGCACCCTTGGGGCCGCGGCTTGCGCGTTGACCCTGGCCGGATCCGCGGCCGCCCTCGCCGAGGGGGTGCGGTGGCCCTATCCGTTGCCGGAGACCGGAATCGTCATCGGCCGGTGGCTCGAACGGTCCGGATTCGAGGTCCGCCGGTGGGAGCTCCCGGAGGGGGGCACGCGGCTGGAGGGACGGCGGGGGGAGCAGGACTGGAACCTCGCCCTGCGCCCCTGCTCCGCGTTGGCGACCTGCGTGGAGTCGGTGTCGGTGGTCCCGGCGACCCTGGCCGAGCCCTGGGAGAAAGCCCTGGAGCGCGTGCTGGAGCGCTACGCCCGGGACGGCTCGCAGGCGCCTCCCCTACCCCGGGTACCGATCCCGGCGGCCGTGCTGGCGCGCCGGCCCTCGGTCGTGTGCCTGCTGTCCCACGGGCCCGACGGCCCGCGCCAGTCCTCCGGCTTTGCCGTAGACGGCGCGGGCACGGTGCTCACCACGGCCCACGGCCTCGAAGGGGCCGATACGGTAACCGTGGTGTGGCCGGGGGGAGGCCGCGTCCCGGGGCACCGGGTGCGCACCGACCCGGAGGAAGACCTTGCCCTGTTCCGGACCGGGCCCGTGCCCGGAGGCAACGGATTTGGACCGCACGTGGAGACCCTTAACGCCCGCCTCGCAGTGGGGGAGGGAGACCCGGTCTACGCGGTGGGTTGCACCGCGCCGGGGGAGACCACCGTGCGGGAGGGGCGCCTGCTCCTGCCCATGCGCCGCATGGGTACCGCAGTGCTCTGGGAGGTGGACCTGCCCACGCCGCCCGGGAGCAGCGGGAGCCCGCTCTTCGACGGGGAGGGCAGGCTCTCAGGGGTAGTGCGGGGACGTCTCAAGGCGGACGAGACGCGCGGGTTCGTGATCCCGGCGCAAACCGTGCTCCGCTTCCTGGGGCGACCCGATGCCCGATGATCGGGAAACGAACGGGCAACGAAACAAGGCCCACCGCGAAGCACCGAGGCATGACGTGGAAGCCGTGGGGCGGTACCGAATCCTCAGTGAGATCGGGAGCGGGAGCGTGGGCGTGGTCTACCGCGCCCACGACCCCAACCTCGACGTGGACGTGGCCCTCAAGGTGCTGCGCCGGGAACGGCTCTCCGACGAGGGGCTCGTGCGCCGGTTCCTCTCCGAGGCGAAAGCCCTGGGGCGCCTGGAGCACCCCAACACCGTCCGGGTCTTCAACGTGGACACGGCCGACGGCACCGTCTACATCGCCATGGAGCTCGTGGAGGGGGAGTCCCTCAGCCAGGCGGCCAAGAACCGGAGGCTGGCTCCGGCGGAGGTGGCCGAGCTCGGGGCCACCGTGGCCGAGGCCCTGGAGGAGGCCCACACCAAGGGCATCGTCCACCGGGACGTCAAGCCGGGCAACATCCTCATCCGCTCCGACGGCCGCATCAAGATCACCGACTTCGGGATCGCCCGGATCGAGAGCCTGGCCCCCGGGGACCGGACCGAGGTGGGGCAGATCCTGGGCACCCCGAGCTACATGTCTCCCGAGCAGGTGGCCGGCCAACCGGTGGACGCGCGCTCGGACCTCTTCTCCCTGGGCATCATCCTCTATGAGCTCGCCACGGGGGCCAAGCCCTTTGCGGGGGACAACCTGGCCGCGGTCTTCTTCGCCATTGCCCACAAGGAGCCCGAGGCACCCTGCCGGCGAAATCCTGCGCTGCCCCGGGAGCTCGAAAACATCATCCTGCGCTGCCTCCAGAAGGACCCCCAGGCGCGCTTCCCCACGGCGGCGGCCCTGGCACAAGCCCTGCGGGCGCATCTCGCGGGCTCCGTCCAGCCGGCTTCCGGAGGGGCCCGCGCCACAACGCCCCGGCGCCGGGCCGCGTGGGGGGCGGCGCTCGCCGCAGGCGTACTCGCGGCTGGGGCCGGCCTCTACTTTGCCAGCCGACCGGAGCCCCCTCCGGCGCAGTACGGCACCCTGCGCATCGAGACCGCTCCGCCCGGCGCCCAGCTCTTCGTGGGCGGGGCCTTCCAGGGGCTCACTCCGGCGACCCTCTCGGTGGCCGCGGGCCGCCACGACGTGCGCCTCACCTACCCCGGCCGGGGCGACTGGGAGGCGCGGGTGCTGGTAAAGGCCGAGGGCGAGACGCCTCTTTCCATAGAGCTGGCCCCCGTGGAGGACTCGGGGAACTGACCACAGGAGGACCGCCGTGAAACCATCCGCCCTGCCCGCGTGGATAGCCGCCCTCGTCCTCGTGACCGCCTTTGGGGCGCCCGGCCTGGCCAAACCCCTGCCGGGCCACGAGGCGCCGCAGTTCGTGCTGAAGGACCTCAAGGGACAGATCTTCGACCTTCGGTCCGCCGAAGAGCTGCCCTTGCTCGTGCTCTGGTTCTTCGACGTGGACTCCCGGCCGAGCCAGGAGGGCCTCGTCACCCTGGACCGGCTGGCCAAGACCTTCCCGCCGGGGGCGCTCGCCGTGTGGGGCATCACCACCTCGCCCGCCGCGGCGGCGGCCCAGTCGGCAGCCGCCGCGGGCCTGTCCTTTCCCATCCTCCTCGACGAAGGCGCGGTGAGCGAGCGCTACGGCGCGGAGATCGTGCTGCCCACCGCCTGCGTGCTGGGCCCGGGGCGCCGGGTTCTGGACCGCTTCGAGGGGGGCGGCAAGACCACCGAGGCCATGCTCGTGCGCCTGGCCGAGCGAAAGCTCCAGCAGCGGGCCCCCGCCGTGGCCCTGGCCATCGGCGACGCGGTGGCCCGGGAAAACCCCGCCCACCCCGGGGCAAAGGCGGTACGGGGCAACGCCGCCCTGGCGCAGAAGGATCTCCCGGAGGCCGAGCGGGTGTTCCGCGAGCTGGCGGCCACGGGCGGGGACGCGGAGGTGCTGGGCAAGGAAGGGCTGGCCGCGGTCCACGCGCGCCGGGGAGAGCCCGACAAGGCCCTGGCGCTGGCGGCGGAGGTGGAAAAGAAGGCGCCCGGCCGCGCCCCGGCGCACGTGGTCAAGGCAGACGTGCTCCTGGCCCGGGGAGAAACGGCCCAGGCCGAGGCCGAGTATCGCAAGGCCGCCGCGGCGCCGGTGGCTCCGCCGAGCCAGGCGGCGCGGGCCTCGAACCAGCTCGGACGCCTGGCGGCCGGCCGGGGAGAGTACGAGCGGGCCCGGGAGCTCTACGAGAAGGCAGAGCTCCTCAACCCCTTCGACGTGGAGACCACCACCAACAAGGGGTTGACCTACGAGAAGGAGGGCCGGTGGGACCAGGCTCTGGAAACCTACCGCCGGGCTCTGGCGGTGGACGCCACCGACCCCTTTGCCGCCACCCTGGCGCGCCGGGCCCAGGAGCTGGTGGAGCTCCAGAAGGATGCTGAGCGCAGCCGCCGGGTGGACCAGTTGGTGAAGGAGCTCTCCGCCCGCTTCCGGAGCCGGGAGAAGGCGCCCCCGACCAGGGACGACCCTTGGACCTCCGGCCCCATGGTGCTGACCTTCGTGGACGTCCAGGAAAAGGGCGGGCTCGCAGATCGCGACGGGTTCTCCGCGGTGCTGCTGACCCAGCTCACCGAGCAGCTCGGCGCTTCGGGGCGGGTGCAGGTGGTGGAGCGGGCGCTCCTGGCGCGGCTCCTCGAAGAGCTCAACCTGGGCTCCTCCGAGCTCGCCGACCCGGAAACGGCGCTTCGCCTCGGACGGCTCTTCGCCGCCCGCCTCATCGGCACGGGGACCCTGCTCCACGGCCCCCAGGAGTCGCTCTTGAGCTTGCGCCTCATCGACACCGAGACCTCCGCCGTGGCGAAGGTCTGGACCCGGACCCTGGGGACCGCCGCCGCCCTGGAGCGGGAGGTCCTGGCCCTGAACCGCGAGATCCTGGGCACGGTGATCCGCCAGTACCCCCTCCAGGGCTACGTGGTTCGCGCCGAGGGGGACCGGGTGCTCCTCAACATCGGCTCCTCCCAGGGGGTCGTGCCGGGGACCGAGTTCGACCTGGTGGAAGAGGGCGAACCCGTGGAATACCGGGGGAAGCTCCTCCAGGGAGAGATCCGCTCCGTGGGGCGGGTGCGGGTGGCGCGGGTGGAGCCGGGCCTGAGCCATGCCGAGGCGCTGCCGGGGGAGCGCGCCCCCCGGCCGGACGACCGGATCCGGGAGCGGTTCCCCGGCGAGGATCGGCGATGAGGAGGCCGCTCGGCCGCGTTGCCGCCGTGGTGGCGGCGGCGCTCCTCTTCCTGGCGGCCGGCTGCGCCTCGGTCCCCCCCGCCCCGCCACACGGCCCCGTGGCGGTGTGGGACCTGGACGACCTCACGGCGGCCCGGACCCAGCCGGAGCTCGGGGAGGTCCTGGGGGGGCAGGCGGCGGAGGCGTTTCGGGTTCGGGGCTACCCGGTGGTGGAGCGCCAGCGCCTGGCGGCCCTCCTGGCAGAGCTCGAGCTGGGCTCCGGCGTGCTCGCCGACGAGGCCACCCGCCTTCGCCTGGGCCGGCTGGCCGGCGCCCGGCAGATGGTGTTCGGCGGCTACCAGAGTTTCGGGGGGCAGGTGCGGGTGGATCTTCGCCTGGTGGACGTGGAAACCGGCAAGATTCTCCAGGCAGCCCAGGGCACCGGCCCCGCCGGCGACTGGACCGCCCTCCTGCGCGCTGCCGACGATGCGGCGAGCGCCCTCGCGGCAGGACGGTGAGGAGCGATTTCTATCCCGATACCGATTCCGATTCCGACCGAGAACCCGTGCCGCCGTACCAGCCGGAACCGCGCATTGCGGCACGACTCCCCCCGCTCCCCCATCCTGCCCATCCTGTCATCCCGTCCAGCGGCCCCCTAGAACCGGACCGTCACCAACGCCCGGACCACGAGCCCCAGGTAGGTTCCCGCGTCCAGGGCGGGCGCGAGCCGGCTCTCTTCGGTGTGGAGGTAGAACCCCCCCAGGTCGGCCTGGGCCTCCCAGACGGAGGCGAACTGCCGCCCCACGCCTGCGGTCAGCGCCACGCGCTCCCGGCTGCCCACGAAGAATGGAGAGTCGTCCGAGTACCCGTTTTCCGCGGTGTACTGCCCTTCCAGGGCGGCGGTCAGGCGCGTGGCGTCGTCCAGGGCATAGCCGGCGCGCGCCGCGCCCCGCCACTCGGGGCCGCGGCTGCGCTCGGGCTCGGTGCCCAGGGTGCCGTCGGCCGAGAGGACCTCGCTCTTCTGCCGGAAGATTCCCTGCACGTCCGCCGAGGCGGACCAGCGGCCCCAGTCCCGGCTGCATCCGGCAAGAAGACTCCAGAAGTCTCCCTCCCCCAGCACCTCTTTCCCGTCGAGTTCGTCGCGGCCGTACCGCGCGTAGCCCCCCGCCAGCCGCGCCTCCCACGTGGGGGCGAACGCCCAGCGCACCTCGGCCGAAAGGGTCACCACGTCGCCCGGGTCGTAGTCGTCGCCCCCGGCGGCCGAGCCCAGGTCGTAGGACCCGCGCCACGCGTACCCCGCCCCCACGCCCGCCGCCACCGCCCCCCAGGAGCGGGCCAGCGCCAGGGTGGGATTTGCGTTGAACCCCTCCCCGAAGGAAGTGATCGGCACGAGATCCGGATCCATCACCAGGGAGGCCTCCCGGCGGCTCAGGCGCGTCTTTCCCGTGGGGAGGTTGAGGTCGAGTCCCAGGAGGACGTCCACGGGCAGCCGGCCCACGGCCGAGTACGAGGTGGTGAGCTTGGTGTCCAGCAGGGCGGAGAGGGAGGCGTCCTCCCCCCCGGAGCCCCGGCGCCAGGTGTGGGCGTAGGCGGTGAGGAGTCCGGCGGCGAAGGGACCCGCCCGGTACTCCACCTCGGCGGGGACGTAGAACTGAACCGCCCGCTCCCCCGAGCCCCACCAGGGGTGGACCGCAAAGCCCGAGGACGCCGTGGTCTCCGCGGCCTTCGCGGGCCGCGGCATCGCGACCAGTGCGACCAGTGCGACCAGTGCGACCAGGGCGATCAGGGCGCCCCCCGCCCCGAGCGCCGCGCCGGCCGCAACAGGTGCCTTCCACCGCTTCAGAGTCTGCCCATGACGCATGGCTGCCTCTTTCTCCACGAGCCCGTAACGCCCCTTGGGCCGCTACTGGGGAAAATCGATGCGGACCTCCACGGGAACGCTCCGGGTTCCCGCCGCGGGCGCGCCGCGGCGCAGCGCGTCCTTGGGGGTGAGGGCGTCGGTGAGCGAGGTGCTGCTGCGCAGGCTCTCCAAGAGCTCGCCGGCCTCGGCGCGGGGGCTCACCAGGCCGCGGCGCCGCAGGTCCCGCAGGGCGTCGCCCGCGAGGCACACGCCCGGGTCCTCCCGCAGGGCGCTCTCGTAGTAGGCGGCCGCGCCCCCGTAGTCTCCGGCGTCCGAGGCGCCCACGGCGCGGGAGAGATCCAGGAGCGCCGCCAGGCTTCGGGTGCAGGGCCTTCGCAGGCGCCTCTCCTCGGAGGGGGTCAGGCGCACCTCGAGGAAGCCCAGAATCTGGAAGAGGAGATCCTTCTGCACCCGGAAGAACTCGGCCAGCTCCCCCTCGGCGCCTGGGAGCCCGGTGGGTACCCCCTGGGGTACGTCGAGCACGCGGGGTTCGGCCCTAACCGCCGCGGGAGCAGGCGAGGTGAGGATCCCTCCCACCAGCCAGCGCGCCCCCAGGAGGCGGCCCACCCGGGGCCCGGAGCCCTCCTCCACCAGGCCCGTCTTCCCCAACCCGAGCTCTTCCACCAGGGCCTGGAGCCGCACCCGCTCCACCACCTGGAGTCCCCGGACCGCCGAGAGGTCGGTCACCAGCAGGAGGGCAAGTCCCTTTTGCAGAGGGTCCAGCGCGGCGTCACCGGTGCGGTTGTGAAAGTACAGGACTCCCACCGTGTTGGGGGCCGCCCGCGCGGGGAGGCTCTGCTCCTCCCGGAGCGCGGCGGCCGCCCAGGTGCGGTCCCCCTCCGTGACGACCCCCGCGCCGGAGGCGGCCGAGGTCAGGCACAGGATGCCCGCCGCCGCGGCGAGCAGGCGGGGCCCCGCCCCGTCAAGAGGTCGGAAGGGCCGGTCTCGGCCCGCGGGAAACGGACGTTGGTTCATGGCTCTCTGGCCTCCTGTCCGCACCGTCGGACGTGGGCTGCGTTCCGGCACGCGGCGGCCGGGGCGCGCCCCGACCGAGGCGCGGCGATCAAGGCACAGACGGCCCGGCAGCCGGCGCCGGG
>JBFLZB010000001.1:38689-96502 GCA_040756475.1 Thermodesulfobacteriota bacterium | reverse complement strand
GGCCTCGCCGCCCACGCCGTGCTTCCCCTGGAGACCGCCGGCACCGCGGCCTTCGGCCTCACCCTTGCGGCGGCGGGCCACGCCGCCGGCTGGCCCCTGGTGCGGGGGGGCTCCCAGGGGCTCGCCGACGCCCTGGCGTCCCACCTCGGGTCCCTGGGAGGCACGGTCCGGGCGGGCGCCCCCGTGGAGCGCGCCGAGGACCTGCCCCCCGCCAGACTCGCGCTGTGGGACGTGTCGCCCCGCCGGCTCGTCTCCCTCGGGGGGCGCCGCCTCCCGGTCTCCTACCGGCGGGCGCTGGGTCGGTTCCGCCACGGCCCGGGCGTCTTCAAGCTGGACTGGGCGCTCTCCGAGCCCATCCCCTGGGCGGCAACCGAGTGCCGGCGGGCCGCCACGGTCCACCTGGGGGGCACCCTCGAGGAGATCGCCGCCTCCGAGCGCGCCCCCTGGCGAGGCCGGATCTCGGAGCGCCCCTACGTCATCCTCGTCCAGCCCACCCTGTTTGACCCGACCCGGGCCCCCGCGGGCCGGCACACCGCCTGGGCCTACTGCCACGTCCCCAGCGATTGGGCCCGGGACGAGACGCACCGGATCGAGGCCCAGGTGGAGCGCTTCGCCCCGGGGTTCCGGGAATGCGTGCTCGCCCGCAGCGCCCTGGGCCCCCGGGAGATGGAGGCCTACAACCCCAACTACGTGGGGGGCGACATCGGGGGGGGCGTCCAGGACCTGCGGCAGACCTTCGCCCGCCCCGCGCCGTCGCTCCACCCCTACCGGGCCGGGGTGCCGGGCTGGTACCTGTGCTCGGCCTCGACCCCGCCGGGGGGTGGGGTGCACGGGATGTGCGGGTACCACGCGGCCCGGGCGTCCCTGGCAGACCTGGGGGGGCGAGCAAAGGGGCAAGGGACATGACCGAAGGTCCGCTCCTCGTCCTGGGCGGAGGGTACGCCGGCCTCGCCGCCCTGCGGGCGCTGGCCCGCCTTCCCGGCCGCCGGCACCGCCGGGTGGTCCTGCTGGACGCCTCGGCCCACCACACCATCAAGACCCGCTTCCACGAGCGGGCCGTCATGGGAAGCCGGGAGTTCCTGGTGCGGCTGCCCCTGGCCCCCCTGGCGGCGGCCTCGGGGGCGGAGTACGTGCAGGAGGAGATCCGCGCGCTCGACCTGGAGCGCCGGGTCGTCGTCGGGAACTCCGGCGAGCACCTCTACGACCGGCTCCTCCTGGCCCTGGGGGGCCGGACCACGTACCTGGGGGTAGAGGGGGCCGACCGCTACACCGAGTCCCTCCAGACCTACGAGGCCGCCGACCGTTGCGCCCGTAGGATCGCCGCCCTCGGCCTGGGCCGAAAGGGAGTGCGCCGTCGGGCCGTGGTGTGCGGGGCCGGTATCGAGGGCCTCGAAGTGGCGGCCATGCTCCGGCAGCTCGCCCCCCGGGAGACCTGCGAGATCTCCGTGGTCGAGCAGAGCCCCGAGGTCATGGCCCGCTCCCAATGCCGGGAGAGGGAGCGCCGCTACGTGGCCCGGTACCTGGCGGACCGGGGGGTCGCCCTCCTCCTGGGCGCAGGGGTCGCCCGGGTGGAGGAGGGCGCGGTGGTCCTGGAGGACGGCCGGCGCCTGGAGGCGGACCTCACGGTCTGGTGCAGCGGGGTGCGCCGGGTGGAGCTCGAGGGCCTGGAAGCCGAAGGTCCTTTCACGGTCAACCGATACCTTCAGAGCTCCCGCTACCCCGAGGTCTTCGCGGCAGGCGACTTCGCCACCGTGGACAGCCGGGACTCCTTCGCCAACCTGGGGAGCGCCCAGCGGGCCGTCTACCACGGGGCCCTGGCCGCCGAGAACCTGTGGCGCTACGAGACCCTGCGCCCCCTGCGCCCCTCCCGCTACCGCCCCATCGGGGAGATGATCGGCTTCGGCGACTTCGACGGGGTCGGCGTGCTCTACGGCTTCGGCCTGCACGGGGCGGCCGCGGCGGCGGCCAAGAAGGCCAACGAACTCAAGTACCTGGCGGAGCTCTACCGGGACCTCCCCCGGGCCCTGGCCCGCCGCCTCTTCGGCGGGAGCAGCGGGGAAAGCCCTGGGGGGAACGCCGGGGGAAGCGTCCCGTGAGCTCGGGAGCCGTAGGCGCCGTCCCGGCGCACCGGGTGCGGGCGGCCAACCGGCAGGGCATCCGGCGGCAGGGGGAGTACGTCCTCTACTGGATGACCGCCTTTCGCCGGGCGTCGTGGAACTTCGCCCTCCAGCAGGCCGGCGAGCGCGCCCGGGAGCTCGGAAGGCCGCTCCTCGTCCTCGAGGCCCTGCGGTGCGCCTATCCCCACGCCAGCGACCGGCTCCACCGGTTCGTCCTCGACGGGATGGGGGACAACCGGGAGCGTTTCCGCGAGGCCGGCATCGCCTACCGCCCCTACGCCGAGCCCTTCCCAGGCGAGGGCACGAGGCTCCTGGCCGCCCTGGCCGAGCGGGCATGCCTGGTGGTGGCCGACGACTCCCCGGCCTTCTTCCTCCCCCGCATGGTGGCCGCCGCCGCAGCCCGGCTCCCGGTCCTCGTGGAGGCCGTGGACGCCAACGGCCTCCTCCCCCTGGGGGCTGCCGACCGGCCCTTCGGCCGGGCCGTGGACTTTCGCCGGTTCCTCCAGCGCACCCTGCGGGAGCACCTCGCCCTGCCCGTCCCGAACCCCCTGGGGGACCTCCCCGGCCGGGCCGAGGTCCCGGAAGACGTGCAGAAGCGCTGGCCCGAAGCCCCCCCCTCCCTCCTGCGCCCCGGCGCGAGTCTGGCCGCCTTCCCCATCGACCACCGGGTCGCCCCCGCCCCATGCACCGGCGGGGAGCGGGCAGGCCGCGAGCGGCTTCGGGAGTTCATCGCCGCGCGCCTCCCCCGCTACGCCGAGGACCGAAACCACCCCGACCGGGACGCCACGAGCGGGCTCTCCCCCTACCTCCACTTCGGCCACCTCTGCCCCCACCAGGTCTTCGCGGCGGTCATGGAGCACGAGGGCTGGTCCGAGGACCTCCTGGGCCCCAAGGCCACGGGCAAGCGCACCGGCTGGTGGGGCGTGGGGGAGTCCGCCGAGGCGTTCCTG
This sequence comes from Thermodesulfobacteriota bacterium, assembly GCA_040756475.1. Taxonomy (NCBI): domain Bacteria; kingdom Pseudomonadati; phylum Thermodesulfobacteriota; species Thermodesulfobacteriota bacterium. The sequence goes on along the minus strand of JBFLZB010000001.1, from coordinate 93,435 downwards.
GACCAGCTCGTGGTCTGGCGCGAGCTCGGCTTCAACGGCTGCGCCCGGGGCGCGGCCTGGGACCGCTACGAGAGCCTTCCCCCCTGGGCCCGGGCCGCCCTGGAGCGCCACGCCGCCGACCGGCGCCCGTACCGGTATTCCCGGGACGAGCTCGAGGCCGCCGCCACCCACGACCCCCTGTGGAACGCCGCCCAGACCCAGCTCCTGCGGGAGGGCCGGATCCACACCTACCTGCGCATGCTCTGGGGCAAGAAGATCCTGGAGTGGACCCCGAGCCCCCGGGAGGCCTGGGACACCCTGCTGCACCTCAACGACCGCTACGCCCTGGACGGCCGCGACCCCAACTCGCTCACCGGCATCGCCTGGTGCCTGGGCCGCTACGACCGCCCCTGGCCCCCCGACCGCCCCGTCTTCGGCACCGTACGCACCATGAGCTCGGAGAACACCGCCCGCAAGGTGGAGGTCAAGGAGTACCGCGAGAGGTATGCCCCGCCGTCGGGCTAAGGGGCTTGCCGCCCAGGCGGCCGTGCGGTATTATCCAGAACGCAAACCAGTAATACAGGAGTTCCCGATGAAGACCCTGTCCCTCAAGATTCCAGACGACCTCGACGCGAAACTCGATACTGCCGTGTCTCGGCGGGGCGGCACCAAGTCGGCCCTGACCCGGCAGGCGCTGGAGGCGTTCTTGCGCGAAGGGGAGCGCGCGGCCCAGGGATCGGTGCTGGACCTGGCAGCGGATCTGGCGGGCAGTCTCGAAGGCCCTCCGGACCTGTCCTGCAACGAAGACCACCTGGAAGGCTACGGACGGTGAACGCCCCGACGATACTGGACACCGGCCCCCTTGTGGCCTTCCTCAACCGCCGCGACGTGCACCACGGGTGGGCGCGGACCCGACTGGCCGAGCTCCGTCCCCCTCTTCTCACCTGTGAGGCCGTGCTTTCCGAGGCCTGTTTCCTGCTCCGGGGGCTGCCCTCCGGCCCGGACGCCGCGCTGGAACTGGTGGCCCGGGGAATCGTGGAGCTCTCATACCGCCTCGCGGGCGAAGTGCCTCGGCTTCGCGATCTCATGGCGCGGTACGCGGACCAGCCCATGTCCCTCGCAGATGCCTGCCTGGTGCGGATGGCCGAGCTCAATCCGGCAAGCGCCGTGCTGACCACGGACGGCCACTTCCGCGTATACCGCAAGAAGGGCCGCCTGGCCATTCCCATCATCGCCCCCTGAGGCCGCCCCCCGGGGGGCCGGTCGATCGTCGAGGAGAGAACTGCGACGACCCCGGGGAGCTTCTTGTCAAACGCCGCTCCCCCGTCCGGGAGAGAGAAAGTTGGGGAGAAGCGGTCCCTACTCGAAGAGGGCGGCGGGCACGGCGTTGGGATCGTAGACGGCCAGGCGCAGGGCTTCGGCGTGGCCCTTGAAGGTGTAGCCCACGGTGAGGTTTCGCACCTGGTAGCCGGCCAGGGGGCGGCTCTGCTCCGGGGGAAACTCCTCGGCGCGGAAGGTTCTCGTGCCGGCCTGGAAGTCCTTGAGGAAGGCGATAAAGCCGTCGTGGCCCGAGTACCGCTTGAGCAGGACGGCGTCGCCCACGGCGATCTCCAGCACCGTGTCGGAGCACTCCCCGGGGGTCCAGGAAAAGGTCTTCTCGATGGGGTAGTTGAGGTTGACGAGCTCCTGGTTCTCGGCGGCGCACTGGAGCACCAGGCGGGTGCGGTGGGGCTGCACGGTGGCGCCGGGGTTGGCCGAGGTGGGCACGGCGGCGATCTGCACCCGGTAGCTGCGCTCGAAGGCCTTGCCGCCGAGCTTGCCCAGGTTCGACACCCCCAGGAAGCCCCCGGAGAAGGTCAGCGAGTCGTTGTGCAGGCGTTTGGGCACGAAGCCCCGCCGGGGGTCCTTGGCGACAAAGGTGTCCACATACTGGCTCTGGAAGGCCCACACCTTGCCGCCCTCCCCCAGGAGGGCGCCCACCTGCTCCCAGCCGGTGAAGGTCTTCGCCTCGGCCAGGACCTCGGCCTCCCACCGCTGCTGCAGGTGGACCTGGGCCTCGTCGAGCATGACCCCCCAGACCTGGGACGTCGGCTCGGCCAGGAGCTGCCAGAACACCGCCTCCCGGGGCCTGCCCTGGGACAGCAGCGAGGAGAGCCGGGCCTGGGCCCAGGCGTTTCGCGAGACGGGCTGCTGGGGCTCGCCCACCCGGGTCTCGGCCTCCACATAGGCCTCCCGCGCCGCCTGGTAGGCGGCGGCGGGGGCCTGGACCGCGGCGGCCATCTGCCGCAGGCTCTCCTGGTACGCCGCCACCAAGGCCACGCCCCGGGTGTCCTGCTCCACCACCCGGGCCTCGTCGGCCTGCCCGGAAAAGCGCGCCCGCAGGTCGGCCAGCACCTTGCCTCCCCGGCTCACCAGGCGCCCCATCACCCCCTCGGCCCCCTTGAGGGCCTTCTGGTACTCGGGGTTCCCCAGGCGCTCCCAGCGGTAGAGGAGCGAGACCCACTCGGGCACGTCGTCCAGGGTCTTGGCCAGGCCCACCGCGGGGGCGAGGCCCTCGGCGGCGTCGGCCATGACCCGCTGGTAGGGAGACTCGGGACCGGCCAGGCGGCCCGCGAGCTCGATCCTCTTCTGGCGCCCGGTCCAGCCTCCGGCCCCCTGCCTGAACTCCCGCAGGAAGCGCTCCCACTGGGCCAGGTACTGGGTGCGGTAGGAGGTCTCGAAGGCATTCAGCGCCGCCCCCAGCCCCTCGCCCCCGGCCACCGAACGGGAAATGGTGGAGATGAACCCGCTGATCTCCTGCCAGCCCGGGGGCGTGTAGGCCGGCTCGACCAGGACCGGTCTTCCTCCGCCGGCGGCTGGGGGAGGCTCGGCCCCCCAGTACACGGCCAGGGTGACGGGGCGCAGGGACTCTTGCAGGTTGGCCCACTCCACGAGCCAGGCAAACCCCACGGCCTTCTGGGCGAGGAGGTTTGCCAGGCGGGCCTGCTCGGCCTCCAGATCCTTGGCCGCTCCCCCCGGGTCGGTACGCCACGCCAGGTAGGCGCCGTAGCCACGCTCCACCGGCTCGGCCAGGGCGGGCGCCGCGGCGCCCCCGGGCAGCGCCAGGACCAGCCCGAAGTCGGGCTGCTCGGCGGCAGCCAGAGCCTCCTCGGAGCGCTCCCCCTCCGCGGCGAGCCGCAGGAGCTTGGTGCGCTTGGAGAGGTAGTCCACGTAGCGGGCCACCCGCGAGGGGTCCTTGCCGTCGCTCACGGCCAGGAGGCCCCGGTCGAGCTCCCGGTCCAGGGGGTCGAGGACGCCGGCCCGGTAGCGTTCCACGAACACCGCCGCGAGGCGGTCGGCCAGATCCTCCCCCTGGGTCAGTCCCAGGCGGGGGAGCACGCCGGCCCGCCCGCTCTCCCGGGCTTCCCGCACGGTGGCGCGCAGCTGGTCGGCCAGCTCCACGTTCGGCCCGAACTCCGCCCCCAGGTAGGGGCGGGGCGGGATCTCCCGGTCCACCTTGCGCACGGTGGAGAGGTTGCGGCCAAAGGAGAGGCTCAAGAGCACCCCCACGGCCACGCAGGCGAGCACCCACCCGGCCAGGGCGGCGTTCTGGGTGAGCCGCCGCCAGCTCAGCGCCCGGGAGGTAGGGGCCGCCAGCGCGCGGTCTCCGGGCAGCACGCGCCCGAAGAAGTCCTTGAGAAAGAGGCTTCGGCTCTCCCCGGCCAGGGGCAGGATCTCGTCCTGGAGCCCCAGGCGGGTGAGGCACGCCGAGGCGGGGGTGCCCGCCTGCCGGGCGCTGGTGAAGTAGAGCCCCCGAAAGAAGGGCGGCTCCCGGTAGGGGTTCTTCTCGAAGACCCCCTCGAGGAACCGCCCCAGAGGGGCCTTGAGCTCCAGGAACTCCTCGGGGAAGAGCACGGCCTGGGGGTGGACCTCGTCGGGGGGCACGTCGCCCAACAGCGTGAGGCGAAGCTGGCGCAGGTCCCGGTAGAGCCGGCCGAACACCTGCTCGGGGAAGGCTTCCTGGGGGCGCTCCAGGGCGCGGTCGTCGTTGAGGCCGCCCATGGCCCCGGCAAAGGCGTTCTCGGGCAGGTTCCCGAAGAACCTGGCCATGCCCCCTACGAGATCACACTGGGTGACGAGCACGTAGACCGGCGCCACCGCCCCCAGGGTGCGGGTGAGTTCGTCCAGGCGCTTGCCCAGGGCGGCCCCCTGGCGCCTGAGCTCGTCGTCGCCCCGGCTCAGGAGCGCCCCCGCAGGTACGGCCAGGAGCACGCCGTTGAGGGGCTCCTCCTTGCGGGTGCGCACGAGCAGCGAGCACAGTTCCGCCCACTCGGCCTCGTCCAGTGGATCGCGGGGAAAGGCATAGCGGCCCGGGGCGTCGAGGACGATGCCTTCCTCCAGGACCCTCCAGCCGAAGCTGCCCCCCGCCTGGGGCTCTTCCCGGGGAGGCTGCCCTCCGGACACCGCGAGCAGGCTGTTCTCGACGGCCGTGGTCTTGCCGGCGCCGTCCTCCCCCAGGAAGAGGTACCAGGGGAGGGCGTAGACGGGGTCGCCCCGTCCCTTTACCTTGGCGCGGCGAAGCTGGCCCACGAAGGTCTTCCACCGGGCGTCCAGGGCCTTTCGCCGCTCGGCCGCCTCCTTGCCCCGGGGGCCGGCGTCGGCAGCCGATGGAGCCTCGGGGAGGGCCGCCTTGCGCCGGGCGCGCAGAAGGCGCATGAGCACCACTCCCGCGGCCCCCAGCACCGCCACCGCCCCGAAGAGGAGGCCGGCCTGGACGGGCGTCCACCCCAAGACGTAGGCGGCCAGGGCGGCCGAGCCCCCCGCCAGGGTCACCCCGCCCACCAGCACTCCCTTGAGCAGCGCCTTCATGGCACTCACCCCTGCACCCGGGTCAGGAGATTTTCAACCACACCGTCGAGCACGAAGTGGTAGACGACGAAGAGGAGGACCAGGAAGACCGGAGGGGCCGCCGCCAGGGCGATCCGGGGCAGGGTCCAGAACCTCCCCGCGGGCCTGCGGCCCGCGCCCCCGAGACCGGTATCCCCGGAGCCCGGGAAGGCCGGCTCGGCGGCATAGGTGTTGAGCTCGCGGCTCGCGCCGAGGATCGATTTCAAGTTTGATTTTCGCAGCTGCTCCAGCAGGAACTCGTCGCCGTCGTCGTGGTAGCGCCCGCGGAACCCCAGGCTCAGGCACAGGTAGTAGACCTCGCGCACGCTCTTTTCGTCGGACCGCAGGCGGTTGAGCCGCTCGAAGAACTCCTCTCCCGCGTTGGTGGTGTTGTAGTAGCGCACCTGGAGGAGCGAGCGGGTCCACTGCTCCCGCTGGCCCCAGGGCATGTTGAGGATGGTCTCGTCCACCCAGGCGAGAACGGCAAACCGCGCGTCGTCGTAGTCGCGGGGGTCGATGCCGGCTGCGCGCATGCGGCGCGCGCTGTCGTCGATGAGCTGGTCGACGCGGGTCTTTACGGCGGCGAACTCGGGCTGCTTGCGCGCGCAGATCCAGCGCAGGAAGAAGACGTAGGCGAGCAGGTCGACGAAACAGCCCGCCACGTCGCCGGACGCTTCGCTACTTTTCATAGATCACCATCAGCTCGATCTCGATCTCCCCGGGGGGAGTCTCGAAGTAGATGGCCGCGTTGGCGTTTTCCTTCACGGCGTCCCAGGCGGGGCCGTGGCTCTCGACGGCGAAGTATAGGCTGCCCGGACGCCGGGGCAACTCGTTGGGGGGGGTGGGGAGCTCCTGGAGCGCCACCCCGGGCAGGGCCCGGGCGATGAGCAGCGGCAGGTACTCCCGGGAGCCGAGCTTGGCGATGGCCTGGAGGGTGCCGACCACCTGCTCCCGCTCCAGCTCGCTGCGCACGCACAGGTAGTAACGGTTGCGGCCCTGGAAGATCCGGTCGGGCACGTCGGCGGCGTAGTAGGTCCCGTCGAAGAGCAGCGGGGCCACGAAGTCGGGTCCGGCGGTGAGCTCCTCCAGGAGCCGGGCCACGACCCCGCACGCCTCGCCGAAGCACCGGCCGAGATCCGTGTGCCGGTAAGGGGGCAGGCCCTCGTCGCCGGGGGTGTCGGCGAGCGCCCCGAAGGCGTCGTAACGGCTCGAGAAGGTGGAGAGCTCGCCCACGAGCTGGCGCAGCAGGGCGTAGAACTCCCAGGGGGAGACCTCGCCGGTTTCCAGGTACTGGCGCACCCGGGGCACCCACCGGTTGAGCGCCGCCAGCGCGAGCAGGTACAGGAGATCCCGGGAGCCCAGGTCGGGGGCCTCCACGCCGCGGCCGTGCTTGTACTGGGCCAGCTCGTGGGCGTGGGCGGTGAGCTGCTCCCCCAGATCCCGGAGCTCGCGCACCAGGTGGGCCGACCCGGCCACGTGCACCAGGGGGGGCACCCACCCGGGCACCAGGCGCACGTCATTGCCGAAGCGCTGAACCTCGGCGATCTTGAGCAGGTGGTAGTCGGTGGCCTCGGCGGCCTCGTCCTCCACGAAGAGGCGCAGGCGGTACTCCAGATAGAGGATCGGCTGGCCCTCCCCCCGGGCGTAGAGGTCGCGGGTGGAGGTGTCGCCGTTGGAGGCCGCGTACCGGCGTTCCTCCCGCTCGCCCCCCTCCTCCTCGGCCACGTTGACCCCCTCGGGGGCGAGCTTGTGCAGGCCCACGTACATCGAGAGGGGCTTTCCCGAGGCGTCCCAAAGGCCTTCGAGGGACCGGGGCTTGAGGCGGGCGTTTCCCGGCAGGCGCACCAGGGCCCCGTCGGGGAAGAGAAGCTCGCCCGAGGCTACCTCGAACACCTGGCTCTTGAGGGCGGGCTCCGCCACCGCCAGCGTCCGCACCCCCCAGGGGTAGGGCCGGCCCGCGCCGGCCAGCGCCCAGAGCTTGGCGTCGTGGAAGTCGTCCTGCTGCTGAAAGTGCTGGGGGCGCAAGAAGACCCCCTCGTGCCAGTAGATCGGCCGGCCCTGGTTCATCGGGGGCTCCTCCCGGGGGCGGCGTCGGCACTCCCGTGCGAGGCGCGGGGACCGAAGGGGCTCACGGCCTGGCCTCCCCCGGGCCCACGAACCCGTCGCTCCCCAGCTCCAGGTCCACCGCGAGGGGCTCGGTCACGCACGCCTTCTCCTTCCCGAAGAGCGTCGTGAGCTTTTTCGTGGGCACCGTGTAGAGTCGGCTGAAGCTCTGGGCCTGCTGGTTGTAGAACCCGCCCACCACCCCCACGTAGCGGGTGCCCTGGACCCGGTCCATGACGAGTTCCTTGGTCTCCCCCGGCTGGACCACGATCTGCCGAGGGGAGAGCGCGCTCGCGTCGAAGCGCTTGCCCTCCAGGAGCCTGCCGATGCCGTCGGAGGACTCCAGGAGCTGGTTGAAGGAGTTGGGATCGGAGAGGGCATAGAAGACCAGCACCACCGTGTGGGGCTGGTTGTTGTAGAGGTTCAGGTCCGGGGACGCCGCGAGCCGAAACGAGAGGGCGTCCTTGGCGTACCCGTAGTCGCAGTCGACCCGCACGGCGGCGCCGCCCCCGCAGCCCGTCACCGCCATCCCCAGGACCAGGAGGGCCAGGGCGACCCATTGCCGCCCCCCCCCGACCTTTCGGCCTTCCCTCGTCTCGCGCGTCGTCATCTCGTCACCTCACGGCGTGGGATCGTGTCGTTTCAAGTGGTTCTTGAAGGTAGCGCGAAAATCCCGCACCAGCCGGCCCCGGCGGTGGTACTCCCGGAGCTGGGCGAACTTCTCGCACAGGGCATCGTACACCGAGGCCTTGTAGAACGCCGAGGGCTTGAGGCCCTTTTGGCCCACGTAGGCCTTGGCCGCGTCGGGGTCGAAGGCGTCCAGGAGGCGGTCCAGGAACTCCTGGGCGGTCTGTTCCAGCGCCCGATCGACCCCCGCCAGGCGGTCCTGGAGCTCCCCCACCCGCTCACCCAGCGGGGCCCCGGCCGGAGCCCGGGGCTTGGCCCGGGCAAGTTGCTCCTCCACCCGCGCCAGCTCCTCGGCGACCCGGGCGAAGGCTTCGGGGCCCTCCCGGTCCGGAGACCCGGCCTCCCCCAGCACCCGCCCCAGGAGCTCCCGCAGCACGCCCGGGGGTGCGAGGGGAGGCCCGCCGGCCCCCCGGTGCCCGGGGCGCGGGGCCCGGGGCCGTTCCCCGGCTCCGAGGACCTGGGCGGCCCCTTCCAGGAGCGCCCTGGCGCCGTCCCGACCGAGTCCCCGCAAGCGGTACGCGAGGCAGAGCTCCACCGCCCGGCGCCGCTCCCCCGCAGGCAGGCCGGCACTGCGCCGGTGCGCCGCGCGCAAAAAGCCGGCCAGGTCCCGGGCGGAATCGGGTTGGACGAAAGGGGCCTGCGCCGGGGCGTCCATGGGGCCCTACTTCTCCTTCGGCCGCGCCGCGGGCCGCAGGATGATCGTCTTCTCCAGGTCTTCGCCGGCTTCCTCGCCCGGCGCCTCTTCGTCCGGGGCCTCCTGGGGCGGCCGCACGCCCCTCCCCCCCAGGATCACCGTCGACTCCAGGTCCTCCCCTGCTCCAGCACCCGGGATCTCTGGTTTCCGGGGTGCGGCGGCCGCTCGGGGCGCAGGGGGCGCCTGGGCCGGAGCGCCCGGTTTGCGCAGGATCACCGTGGCATCCAGGTCCGGCGGCTCCGCCGCCGGGGGCTCGGGGGCCGCGGGCGGGACCTCCGGCACGGGCGCGGACGCAACCTCGGGTGCCGCAGCCGGTTCGGGCAGCGGCGGTGGTGGAGGTCCCCCGCCGCCCAGCGCGGCGTCGAGCCACGAAGGGTCGGCAATGAGCTCGCCCAGGATTTCCCGAAGCTCCCCTTCTCCCGGGGCGGGCCCCTGGAAGAGGGCCTCTTCCACCCTGGCTCGCAGGCCCTCGAGCTCCTCCAGGAGCGAGGCCAGCGACGCACCGCGAGGCGGCGCGACCAAACGAGAGCCCAGGGACAGGACGTCCTCCCACAGCTCCCGGGGCACGCCGTCCTCCGGGTCGAACCGTAGATCCTCGAGCACTTCGCGAAACACCTCGGCCCTGGTATCCGCCGCCTCGCCCCCGGGGCTGGAGGGGCCGCCCACAGCCTGGGCAAACCGCGCCGCCGCCTCGCGGCACCGCTCCAACACCCCCTCGCCGCCAGGGCCCGCGGCCGGGGTCGCCGAGAGCCCCCGCAACAGGAGCATCCCGAGGCTGTAGAGGTCGCACTCGGGGCCGAAGCCGCGCTCCACCGAGCAGGCTGCTTCCACCTGGGGAACCGACCGGAGCAGCTCCCACTGGGCCAGGTCTTCCGTGGAGGGGGCGAAAGGCTCGCAAGCGAGCCGCACCCCGTCGCGCACCCGAGCCTCCTGGAAGAACGAAAGGGAGAAGTCGCCCCCGAAGCCCTGGGCCCGCCCGAAGCCCACCCGAAGACGGTCCCCCGGTCCCCAATCCTCCAGCCCCCGGGTTGCCCCGGCCAGGAGCGCCCGGACCACCCGCGCGTCGGAGCCCCCCGACGGCTCCACCGAGAGCACGGTCAGCCTGCCGGGAAAGGGCCCCCCGGGCCCCCGGCGGGCGATGCCGGGGTGGGCGTACTCCGGATCCGGGTCGGGGGGCGGGCGGCAGGAAAATCGGTCGGGCTCGGCCCCGGCGGGAGCGTCCTCCCCATCGGCGCCGCCCGCGCACCGCGCCGCGTCCACCCCCCCCAGGCGCAGCTCGAAGCTCCAGTAGGCCGGCGCGTACGGGCCGCAGGCCCCCAGGCCCACCCAAGCGCCGTCGGGCCCCAGGTCCAGGTGGGGGCGGCCGAGGACCCGGTGAACCGCGTGGACGCCCCGGCACAGCTCTCGAAACGCGGAGAGCTTCAGCGCCAGCGCCTCCAGTGCCCGCCGCCCGGTCGCCTCGCCCGAAAGGAACAGGCGCCGGCCGGCGGTACCGTTTCCGGCGTCCCCGACGGGAGCTTCGGGCAGGGCCGCCAGCCGGTCGAACGCCCGCCGCTCGGCGAGCCCGGAGCGCAGTGCCTCCCACGACTGGCCCCCGAGGAGGTCGCAGAACTCCCCGTAGGTGAGGGGAAGGTACTCCAGGGCAAAGACCCGGAACCCGTGGAAGGAGAAGGGCACGAGCAGGCGAAACGCCTCCCCTTCGCCGGATCCGGCCGGGTAACAGCCGCCCGCGTGGGCACACCCGGGGCACGGGAAGGAGGGGTCGGAGCCGGCTGCCTCGCCCACGAGGCGCCCCCAGGCGCCCACCAGATCCCAGCGGTTCCCGGCCGGTCCCCCGTTGGTCCCCTCACCGCACCCGAAAAGCGCCGGCCCTGCCGCCGCCCCCGCCGCGCACGTCGGACAGTACACATAACGCCGCGCCGAGCCGGAGTAGGTGGCGAGCCCCGTCTCCGCCAGGAGGGCGTCGTCCCGGCAGTCTGCCAGGGGCCGCCCGCACCGGGGGCAGGGGGGTGTGAAGAAGAGGCGGCGGCGCTTGCAGAAGGTCAGGGGAGGCGAGGACGGCAACGCGGGCGGCTCCCCCGTGGACGCTCCCAAGGCAAGCGGGCGCAGCACCGGGGCGCCGGCCTCCTGGCCCAGGCGCAGGAGCTCCCGGTAGTGGCGCTCGAAGGCCTGGTCGCGGGCGGGGTTTGGCAAGGGTTCGGCGGCGGCGCAGGCGTCCCGCTCCAGAAAGAGGGCGACGGGGCGGTTGCCGGCGTTCCCCAGGCCCTCCACCGTCACCCGCCCGAGCACGATCGTCCCGAGTCCCTCCCGGCCGCCGATCCGGGCAAAGGGGTCCGGCAGCGCCTCGAACGCCGCACCCTGGGGGGACTCCCGCAGGCCCACGGACAGTCGCACCGGCGGGGGAAGCCCGAAGACGGCCGCCCCGAACTCCTCGGGGGCGAACGCCGCACCCTTTCGCTCCATGCTGTGGACCCCTCTCCTTGGTGGAAGGCGCGTTTGGTGGCATCCGGTCCCCCCAGGGGGTCCGGTCCTTTGACGGCCCCGGCCCCGGGGGGTAGGCTCCGCCAACATTTCGGGGCGGCGGTGATCCCAGGACGGGGACAATATACGCCGGAAGCCGCCTGTCAAGAACCCCGACTTCCTGGGGGCACCGCTTCGAGACCCCCGTGTTCGCTGTGAGTTTGCCCATGACCTTCGGTCACCCCGGGGGATGAAAGACGGCCCGTTCACCCTCATTCCAGGCCCCTCTCCCATCGAGGGATAGGGGAGTCAAGGAGAGGGGTCTTCTCTATAGGCGCACGCGATGCCCCAGCCCTGCGACGCCGCGTTCCATACCGCGACCGGTCCGCGCCGGAACAACCAGGACGCGGCCCGTGTCGACGCCCGGCTGGGGTACGCCCTGGTGGCCGACGGGATGGGGGGCGCGGCGGGGGGCGAAGTGGCGAGCCGGGAAGCCGTGGAGACGGCCGGTGAGCTCCTGGCCCGCGGCCTCGGAGAAGCCGGCTCCCCCGAAGCCGAGGAGGCCCTCCTGGTTCGGCTCTTCGAGGAGGCCAACCGCCGCATCTACGCCCGGGCCCAGACCACCTCGGACCTGCTGGGGATGGGCACCACGATGGTCCTGGTGCTGGTCCGCGGCGGCCGTTTCTGGTCGGTCAACGTGGGCGATTCCCGGGCCTACCTGCTGCGCGGCCGGACCCTGGCCCAACTGAGCCGGGACCACTCCCTCGTCCAGGCTCGGGTCGAGGCGGGGCTCATCACCCCCGAGGAAGCCCCCCTGCAACCGGACCGCAACGTGCTGACCCAGGCGGTGGGCACGATGCCGGAGGTGGAGCCCGAGGTGGTGCGGGGACAAGCGCGCCCGGGCGACGTCTTCGTCCTCACCTCCGACGGCGTGCACGGGGTGCTCTCCCCCGGCCAGATCCTGAAGGCCGCGGCAGGGCCCGACCCCGAGGCCGCCGCCGTGGGGTTGGTGGAGGCAGCGCTGGCCGCCGGCACCAGGGACAACGCCACCGCCGCAGTCCTCCAGGTGACCGGGGAACCCGCGGCCCCGGCCCCGTTCGCCGCCGAGTCGGGCAGACCGGCGGACTCTCCGGCCCGGACCGAGCCGGCCGAAGGAGAGACCTCCCTGGAGAGCATCCTGCGCGGGCCCATCATTCCCCCGGCGACCCCTGCCCGACGGGGCACCTGGTGGTGGCTGGCGGGCCTCGCGGCGCTCGCCGGCGCCGTGGGAGCGGTCCTCTGGGCGGCATTCCAGTTCGGGCCGTAACGCGGCCGGGGAAACGCCGGGGGCCAACCCGCGAGGCGCCGGATCGCGGGATCATCCGAGAGGGAGGAGCCCACGCCGTGTGGCGGCTTCGCGCAGCCGGGGCGATCGAACGAGACCCCCAACTCCTGCCCGAGGGGGAGCACCTCTTGGGTCGTGCGCCGGAGTGCGGCGTCCACCTGGACAACCCCCGCATCTCGCGGCGCCACGCCCGCCTGCGGGTCTGCGCGGAGGGAGTTCGGGTGTGGGACCTGGGGAGCCGAAACGGGGTCTTCCTCAACGGGCACCGGATCTCCGAAGCAGACGCGCGGGCGGGCGACCGGCTCGGCTTCGGCCCCCTGGAGCTCACCCTGGAATGGGAAGGGGAGAGTCCGTCCGTGGGCGTCCCCCAGGCCGGGGAGCTCCCTTCCCAGATCCTGGAGCGGGGACGCCTCGCCGCCGCCCCGCCCCCGGATACCCGCCGCCTCCAGGTGCTCTACGCGGTCATCGAGACCCTGGTGGGAAACCTGCGCCTGGAAGAGATCCTCCCTTCGGTCCTGGGCACCCTCCGGGACCTCTTCGCCTACGACCGCTGCGCCGTGGCCGGGCGGGACCCCTACGGGAAGCTCGTCACCTGGGCGAGCCACCCGCCGGGGGCGACCCCGCTGAGCCGCAGTGTCGCCGACCGGGTGTTGGAGACCGCCGAGGCCCTGCTCTGCGACGACGTACAGGGGCAGACCCCCTTCTCGCTCAGCGAGAGCATCATCGGGCTCAACATCCGCTCGGTGCTGTGCGCACCCCTGGTCTCCCGGGGTCAGGTGCGCGGCGTCATCTACCTGGACCGCAGCGTGGCTGCCGCCTACACCCTGGAGGACCTGGCGCTGCTCCATACCGTGAGCCACCTGGTGGCCATCGCCCTGGAGAACGCCCGCCTCTACGCGGACCTGCAGGTTCGGTTCCAGCACAGCACCGAGCGCCTGCGCGAAGTGCAGGGTCGGCTCATCGAGTCGGAGCGGGTCGCAGCCCTGGGAAGGCTTACCCAGGCCCTGGCCCACGAGGTGCGAAACCCCGTGGCGGTCATCGGCGGCATGAGCCGCCGGCTCCTCAAGGCCTGCGGCGACCCGGCCGTGGAGCACGACGCGTCCGCCATCGTGCAGGAGGCCGAACGCCTGGAGTGCGCGGTGCGCAAGGTGGAGGAAGTGATCGCCCTGCCCGTGGCGGCGTTTCGCCTGGCGCCCCTGGAGGACACCGTCGCAGGGGCCCTGGGGGAGCTCGCCCCCCTTCTCGCCGCGCAAGGGGTGGCGTCGGCAGTTTCCTCCCGCCTCGGGAAGCGGACGGTCCCCCACGACCCGGCCCTGACCGGGGCCGCCCTACGGGCGGTCCTGGAGAAGGCTGCCGCCGCTTCGGCCCCCGGCGCCGCCCTGCGCGTCGCGCTGGAGGAGGCGCCGGGGGGCTGGGCGGTGCGGGTGGGAAGCGCCGGCTCCGGCGTCGAGGCGGGCGAGCGCCGGGACTTCTTCGACCCCTTCTTCCGCACCCACCCCTGGGCCGACGACCTGGGCCTCACCCTGGCCGCCGCCGCCCTGGCGCGCCAGGGCGGCGCCCTGCACCTGGGAACCGAACCGGACCGGGGCCCGGACTTCGCACTCCTTCTCTCCGCCAGCGCCCCCCAGGAGGTGGGGTGAAGGGTGAAGGGGCCCCCGCCGGCGGGCAACGGCGTACCACGCCAGCCCCGCGACCTGGCACGCCAGCAGCGCGCCGAACCCGACCCGGTACCCCTGCGGAGCGTACCCGTCCCCGGGGCCCACAGGCCAGAGACCCACCACCGCTCCCAGGCCCCACTGGGCGGCAAACGCCGCCACGAATACCAGGAGATTGAGCGCCGTATTCACCCGGCCCGCCAGGTGGGCGGGGAAGACCTGGGTGAGGGCGGCGTAGGACACCACCCCCGCCGTGCCCAGGAACCCGTACGCGGCCCAGAAGAATCCGGGCGCCCCCCCGAGCCCCCCCAGCAGGAACGCCTGCAAGACCATGAACGCCGCCATGCCCCCGGCGGCAAAAGTCCCCGTGGGGATGCCCCGGCGTCCGGCCCGCTCGGCCCCCGCCCCGAGCGCGAGATAACCCGCCGTCATCCCCGCCGCGGTGCCGAGCAGTACCACCGATGCCGGCCCCCGCTCCAGCCCCGCCACGTCCCGCAGCCACGGGCCCGCCCACAGCCCCTGCACCGCCAGGTACGTGGCCTGGGATGCCACCGCCAGGGGCGCGAGTCCCCAGAAGCGCGGGCTCCCGAACACCTCCACCAGCCCCCGCAGCTGCGCTCTGAGCCCCACCCCCGCCGCCGCCACGGGCCGGCGGGGCACCAGGAGGAGCAGGGCCGCCGCAGCCACCGTGAGCACCGACACCGCCTGGAACACCCCCCGCCAGTCCGTGAACCGCAGCGCCGCCTCCACGGGGGCCGTCGCCGCCAGGGCGCCCAGGCCCCCCGCGGCGAGCTGGACGCCGTTGACCAGCGCGAGCTTCTCCCGGGGAAACCACTGCACGAAGGCCCGGAAAGCCGCCATCAGGCAGGCCGAGACCCCCAGGCCGATGAGGGCCCGGCCGGCGGCGAGCCCCGCCGGGGTCCGGGCGAGCGAGAAGACCAGGCCCCCGGCCGCAGCCACCAGCAGCAGGCACGCCTCCACCTTGCGCGGCTCGAATCGGTCCAGCAGCACCCCAAGGGGCAGTTGCAGGGCCGCGAAGGCCAGGAGGTAGGCCGCGGTCAGGAGCCCCAGATCCCCCGCGGTGAGCCCCAGCTCCGCCGCGAGCTCCGGCCCGATGACCGCGTTGACAACCCGAAAGAGGTACGACAGGAAATACCCGAAGGCAAACGGGGCCACCACCCGCAGGGCCGTCGCCGCCGGCAGGCGCACCGGGCCCGGCCCGGTCGCGCCCCTTGCTGATCCCGGCTCCTGCTCCCTCACCTGCCGGGCTCCGGGCGGGGCCCGGCTGGCCCGCTGCGGGCGTTCACCACGGTGATCTGGTCGTTCAGGGTGAGGAAATCATACACCCAGCCCAGGCCCAGGAGGCCGCCCGTGAGGAGCCACAGGATCCCGGTGCCCCACTTGCCCAGGTACATCCGGTGCACGCCCAGGGGCCCCAGGAACGTCAGGAGGATCCACGCGACGTTGTAGTCCACGGGACCCGGCCGAAAGCGCAGATCCGCCTCCCGGTCCATGGAGGGGATGAGGAAGAGGTCCACCAGCCACCCCACCCCCAGGAGCCCCAGGGTGAGGAACCAGATCACCCCCGAGACGGGCTTCCCGTAGTAGAAGCGGTGGGCCCCGGTAAACCCGAAGAGCCACACGATGTAGCCGATGGACTTGCGATGCGTGTCGGGCAAAGGTGCCTCCCCGCCGGCGAAACCTGGCTATACGGTAAAGAAGAACGTCGCCCCCTCGCCTGGCACCGACTCGGCCCACACCTGCCCTCCGTGACGGTGGATGATGCGCTGTACCGTGGCCAGGCCGATGCCGGTGCCTGGAAACTCAGCTTCCCCGTGAAGCCGCTGGAACGCCCCGAAGAGCTTGCCGGCGTAAGCCGCGTCGAATCCGACCCCGTTGTCCCGCACGAAGTAGACCGGTCGGTCCGCAGCCCAGGGCGCCTCCCCTTCCGAGCCCTCCAGGCTGTCGAACTCGATGGCCGCGCCGGAGCGCTTCGAGGTAAATTTCCAAGCGTTCCCCAGGAGGTTCTCCAGAGCGATGCGCAGCAGGGCCGGGTCGACCTCGGCCACGAGCCCAGTAGCGATCCGAACGCTCACCACCCGCGAAGGCTCCGCGGCGCGCAACCCCTCGACGACCTCCTGCGCGATGCGGCTCAAGTCCACGGGAACCCGGTGCATTTCCTGCTGCGTCAGACGAGAGAGCCGCAAGAGGGCATCGATCAGCTGCCCCATGCGCAGGGTGGCTCCTCGAATCCGGCGCAGATAGTCCCGACCAAGGTCGTCGAGCCGCTCGGCGTAATCCTCCTCGAGAGCGCGACCAAAATCATGGATCCTTTCCAGGGGGGCACGCAGGTCGTGGGAGACAGAGTAGGCAAACGCCTCGAGTTCCCGATTGGTCGCCTCGACCTGGAGCGTGCGTTCGATCACCTGCCGCTGCAGTTCGGACACGGACCGGGCGTATGCTTCCAGTTGCCGAGTGCTGGATTCCACGAGGTCCGCGGTCCCCTCCATGGCGCTCTGGTCCCGCTCCTCCAAGCCCATGCGGAGCTCTTTCTCCGCCCGCCTGCGCGCCGCCATCGCTCGCCGGAGCGCAACACCGAGCGCAACCGCCGTCAACCCCCACACAGTCCCCAACACGATGGTCAGCGCGTCCACGGCCTCTGCTTCTTCCCTCTTCCCCTGACGCCAGGGTACGACTCACCCCCTTGGGGAAAGCGGCTCGGGACCGGGCGGCGGGGACTTTGCTCGCCTGTGGAGACGGGTACCGCCCATCACCGCAAAGGTGCCGGCCGGTTCCGGCGCACCGGGCAAGCAAATCGGTCGCGTCTCCAGCGGCGCCAGCCCGGCTTCGCCTTCCTCGGCGGCCGGACCCGCCTTCCTTGGGCTGCCCGTGGCGATGCGGTGCCCCAGTCGGTCGAACAGCACGATGCGATCCGGCGGCACGTCGGGGGCGAGGGAAGAGCGCCGCTGGAGCAACTGGACCCGCTCGAGCTCCACTTGTGCCCGGATCTGCGCGGAGATATGCGACGCGAGAGAGTACACCAGATCGGTCGCCTTGTCCCGAAACTGGGCCTGCGTGGTCGTGAAGTCCACGACACCCAGAACCTCCTGGGTGAAGGGGTCGAGCACCGGAGCCCCGGCGCAGGTCCAGCGGTGCCACCCCGCGGAGAAATGCTCCGAAGAAAAGACGTGCACCGGCGTCCGGCGGGCCAGCGCGGTTCCGATCCCGTTTGTGCCGGCCAAAGCCTCACCCCACTGGCCGCCCTCGACGAGATTGCTCTCGCCAGCCGCCTCGAGTCGAACCGACGCATCACCGGTCACGCACAATATGGTTCCCTCGGCGTCGGCGAAGATCAGGATCCCGGAAATCCCGGACAGGGTCCTGCGAACCCGCTCGAACGAGCGCCGGGCGATCCCAATCAGGAACTCCTTCTCCTCGGCGAGCCTGCCGAAGGCCTCGGCGGACAGGAGCGGCGCCTTCGCCAGGAGAGGATCCACCCCTAGACTCTGGACCCGCGCCCACTCCTGGATCAGCATCTGATGATAGGGGTCGCGAAGGTCCTCCTCTCTCAACCGGCGAACATGGAACCTCTCCCAGAGTTTCTCCGTCCGCCGCCGGTCCTTGGCGTGGGTCAGATACAGGTTTCGCACAGTCGTGGGGATCATGTCGGATGAGACCTCGCATCCCCCGGCGGCTCGGGAGACGGCCGCCGCGGACGTTGTATCTCCCCAGCGGCCCTCTCCCGATCCAGGGCGCGCCGGACGGCCTCGCCGATTTGTCGCAGGGTCGCGGGCTTGTGGAGGATCTCGACCGGAGCCAGTGCCTCCAGCTCATTACGGGCAGTTCGGACGAGGCCGCTGGACAGAACAACCGGAAGGTCGGGTCGAATGTTTCGGAGCTCTCGGGCAAGCGCCACCCCGGTCATCTTCGGCATGATGTCATCGGTGACGACGAGGTCGAACGCGTCAGGGTCTGCGCGGAACCGTTCCAGTGCCTCCAGGCTGCCGGTCGCGGTGGCCACCCGGTACCCGAGCGCTTGGAGCGCCTTGCGGCCGATTTCGACGATATCCGGTTCGTCGTCGACGTAGAGGATGCGCTCGTTTCCCGTGGGCGCGGCCGTTCCCGTCTCCGCTTTCTCGGGCTCGCGAGGCGCGATCTTCGGCAGGTAGACGTGAAACGAGGTACCGTGTCCGGGTTCGCTGTACACCCGAACCGCCCCCCCAAAGCTCGTGACGATGCCGTGAACGGCCGCCAGGCCCAACCCCGTACCCCCGCGCCCACCTCGGGTCGTGAAGAAGGGCTCGAAGATGCGCTCCATGAGCTCTTTGGTCATGCCGCATCCCGTGTCGGTCACGCTAAGCCGCAGATACGGGCCCTCCCGCAGCTCTGGGTGGTGGGCGAGAAATTCGGCGTCCGGGTTCACCTGCGCGAGCGTCACCTCGAGCACACCGGGGTTGCCCTCCATCGCCTGCGCTGCATTCGTGCACAGGTTGACGAGCACCTGATGGATGCGGGTGGGGTCCCCAAGCACGAAGTCTTCGGGCGTCGCGATGTGGTGCCGGAACTCGATGGTCTTGGGAAGGGACCCTCGGAGGAGTTCCAGGGTCTCGGCGATCATCGGGCCCAGCCGAAGGGGGCGCCTGGGCTGCTCCGCCTCTCGGCTGAAGGCCAGGATCCTGTCGATCAGGTCCCGAGCCCGGTCCGAGGCAGACAAGACCCGAGCCAGGTTCTCCCTGCCTTCGCTCCCCTCCGGGAGGTCGTCGAACGTCAGCTGTGTGAATCCGATGATCGGCATGAGGAGGTTCTTGAAGTCGTGGGCGATGCCTCCGGCCAGGGTGCCCAGGGCGTCGAGCTTCTGCGCCTGCCGAAACTGCCGCTCCATGCGCAGCTGTTCGGTCACGTCGCGCCGCACCGCGACGAAGTTTACGAGCCGCGCCGCCCCGTCCCGCACCGGAGACAGCGTGCAATCCTCCTCGAAGACACTTCCGTCCTTTCGCTTCCCGACGAGGTGGCCGGTCCACCCCCGTCCGGTCTCCAAGCACGCCGCCAAGGCTCTCAGTACTGCCTCGTCCGTGGCTTCCTGGTTCAGGAACACGAGACTGCGCCCCTGCACCTCCTGCAAGCCGTATCCGGTTACCGCCTCGAACGCTGGATTCGCGTACTCGATCTCGCCTCGCGTCCCGGCGATGACGATGGCCTCGGCCGCCTGTTCCACGGCGGTGGCCAGTCGGCTGCGCTCCCGCTCGGATTGCTGGAGCTGCGTGAGGTCGGCGGCCACGCCCCGCAGCCCCACGGCACGGCCGCCCCTCAGGATCGCGTTGGAATGGATGAGCACCGGGAAGATCGTGCCATCCTTGCGAAGAGCCGAGTAGGCGTTGGCAGCAACCCTGCGCCCCGCCAGGATCGCCTCCATATTCGCCCGCGCCCTCGGTCGGTCCTCGGGGCAAAGGAGATGGAGGACCGGGAGGCCGTCGCGGATCTCCTGGAGGCTGAACCCGAAAAGTTCCAGGCCCGTCCGGTTGATGAAGGTCAGGACGCCTTCCTCTCCCGCTTCGAACACCGTCTCCGGCAGCAAATCGGCCAGCTCCCGAAATCTCTCTTCGCTCGCCCGAAGCTCCTCGGCCGCTTGTCGCCGCTCCCGGCGCATCTGGGCTTCCCGAAGTTCCCGACCCACCGCCGGCGCGAGCCGGGCCAGGTTGCGCTTCATCACGAAGTCGTGGGCGCCGGCCCTCAACGCCTGCACCGCCGTCTCTTCCCCGATCACCCGAGACACCATCAGGAAGGGAAGGTCCAGCCCCTTTCCCTGGAGCAAGGCAAGGGCCGCCGGCCCGCTGAACCGGGGCATGCTGTAGTCGGAGATGACGACGTCCCAGCGTTCTCGATCGAGCGCCGCTTCCATGTCCTGCGCCGTCTCGACGCGGCGAGAGGCACAGTCGTAACCGCCCCGTTTGAGCTCGCGCAGCACCAGCAGCGCGTCGTCTTCCGAGTCGTCTACCACCAGGACGCGAAGAGGAGTTCCCACGGCCGCTCCCCCAACCACCTCGAGAGTACGTAAGGGACGAAGGCAGCATAGGCCCAGGCTCCATGGGGCACAAGCCGCTCGCCGACCGCGATTCGCGATCGGGATTTTCAAGGGGGGGGTCTAGGCCCAGTTCCCATGACGGCGTCCTGCTGGGGCCTCCCGGGGGGGGGCCGCACACGCAGTGCCTTGCCTGCGCGCAGCCGGGAAAGCCCCCACGTCACCGAGAGGCGGCACCCGCCGCTCCTTGCCCCCTCCATGACCTCGCTGTAAAAAGGGGGAAGTTTGGGCGAGGCCATCGGAGAAACAGCGACCGGGCGGAAGGGAGAGGCGCGATGAAGGGGATCGGGAAGATTCGGCTGGACCGCAGTGCGGACGAGGTGGACCGGGATCTGGAGCGGTACGTGGAGAAGGCTTTGGAGCTGGGGGCTTCCCGGGCGAAGCAGGTGTCGTGCAGCGAGATTCCGGTGGACGAGCGGGTGACCCTGAAGTGCCAGATTCCACGGTGCTTTGGCTACGGGGTGTGCGCCCACTGCCCGCCCAATACCCTGAAGCCCTCGGAGCTCGCCTCCCAGCTTCGCGCCTACCGCCGGGCGGTGTTCTTCGTCAAGGACGTGCCGTCCGAGGTGATCGTGCGCAACAAGGCCACCATCCAGGAGCGCATCGACGTCTACCGCGAGCTCTACGAGATCGTGAACCAGATCGAGTCCCTGGCCTTCTACGACGGCCACTACCTGGCCTTCGGCCTCGCCGCCGGCTCCTGCCGCCACTCCTACTGCTCCCAGGCAAAGGACTGCGCCGCCCTCCAAGGGGAGCGCTGCCGGTTTTCGCTCAAGTCCAGACCGTCCATGGAAGCGGTGGGCGTGGACGTGTTTCGCATGGCCGCTGCGGCCGGCTGGGACATCTACCCCATCGGGAGCGATGCCCGGCCCGAAGACGTGCCCAAGGGGACCCTTGCCGGGCTCGTGGTCGTCTGCTGACGCCGCTGCCTCTCCTGCAGCCTGCGGGGGCGGCAGGGGATCACCGATCCATCCACCGTCGAGACGGGAGGTCCACGCCATGCTCGCCGTGATTGCCAAGCTGCCGGTCCAGGAAGGGAAGGTCGACGACGCCATCGCGGTGCTCCGCGAATTGATGGCGCACGTGGCTCGCGAGGAGGGCACCCTCCTGTACACGATGAACCGGGCCAAAGCGGATCCCAATACGATCGTGATGATCGAACGGTACCAAGACAAAGCGGCGTTGGCCGCCCACTCTTCGTCGCCGCACTTCCAGGCGCTCTTTCCAAAGATCCAGGGCCTCCTGGCCGGCCCGGCCGAGATCTCGGTCTTCCAGGAGCTCTACAGCACCTGATCCCGGCTGCCCACCCGCCGCCCGACTCGCCGCAGGCCGTTTCGCGTGGCCTGCCGGAGGAGGAATCCCATGACCTCGACCGATGCCCTAGACGACGTCCGGCGCGTGCGCACCGCGTGCTCCTACGACTGCGGGGGGCGGTGCCTGCTCGAGGTGGAGGCGTCGGGCGACCGTGTCCGGCACATCGGCACCGATCCGGCCCCGGACTCGCGCGTCCGGGCCTGCGGGCGGGGGCTCGCCCAGGGGGAGGTGGTGCGCGCCCCCGATCGGCTCACCGCTCCGCTGCGGCGGGTGGGGGAGCGGGGGAGCGGAGACTTCGCGCCCGTCTCCTGGGACGAGGCGCTGGCCACGGTGGCGGGAGAGCTCGCCCGGGTGCGGGACCGCTACGGCCCCGCGTCGGTGGTCCTGCTGGACTCCTACGGCTCCCTGGGAGCTCTCCACAACACCTCCAACACGGCCCGCCGGTTCTTCTCCCTGTTCGGGGGCGCCACCACCCGGTGGGGCAACACCTCGCTGGAGGGGGCCATCTTCGCCTCCCGGGCCACCTTCGGCGCAGCCCTCACCGGTTCGACCCGCGACACGCTCCTCTCCTCGCGGCTCGTCTTCCTGTGGGGCTGGAACCCCGTGGTCACGCGGTTCGGGCCCGACACCGTGGGCTACCTGGAGAAGGCCCGGGAGCAGGGGGCGAAGATCGTCTGCGTGGACCCCCGGCAAAGCCCCTCGGCCGCCGCCCTGGCCGACGAGTGGGTTCCCATCCGGCCGGGCACCGACGCGGCGATGCTCATCGCCATGGCCCACGTGACGATCGCCGAGGACCTGCACGACCTGGCGTTCCTAGAGGCGCACACCACCGGCTTCGAGCGCTTTGCCGAGTACGTCCTGGGCCGCCCGGACGGGGTGCCCAAGACGCCCCAGTGGGCCGAGGTCGTCACGGGCGTGCCGGCCGAGACCATCGAGCGACTCGCGCGGCTCTATGCCACGGTCCGCCCCGCCGCCCTCTGCACCGGGTGGGCACCGGGGCGCAGCGCCTTCGGCGAGCAGTTTCACCGGGCCGCCCAGGTGCTGTGCGCCATGACCGGCAACCTCGGGGTCGAGGGCGGGTGGGTCGCAGGCGGCACGGGCATCCTGCCCCTGGGCTCCCTGGCCAAGTCCCTGCCCGTGCCCAAGGCCGCGGGCCCCCAGCTCCACGGCACCGAGCTCTACGACGCGCTGGTTCGGGGCAAGGAGGGCGGGTACCCGGTCGACCCGAAGCTCCTCTACGTGGTCGGGTGCAACTTTCTCAACCAGCTCCTCGACGTGAGGCGGGGGGCACAGGCGCTCCAGACGCCGGAGTTCGTGGTCGTCCACGAGCTCTTTCTGACCCCAACGGCCCGCCACGCCGACCTTGTGCTGCCGGTCACCCACTTCCTGGAGCGCGACGACGTGGGGCAGCCCTGGGCCGGCGGTCCCTACGTCATCGGCATGGAGAAGGCGCTGGAGCCGCTGCCCGAGACCCGGTCGGACCTGGAGATCTTCACCGAGCTCGCCGCGCGGATGGGCATCGCGGAATACAACGACAAGGCGGATGAGGAGTGGCTGCGGGAGATGGTCGCCGCGACCCCCGGCCTTCCCGACTTCGAGACCCTCAAGCGCCAGGGCGTCCACCGCCTGGATCCCGACCGGCCCTGGGTCGCCTTTCGCGAGCAGATCGAGGACCCCACCCGCCATCGGTTTCGGACTCCATCGGGGAAGATCGAGATCCACAGCCAGAAGCTCGCCGAGCTCGACGACCCCCTGGTCCCCCCCATCCCCACCTATCTGACGGGTTGGGAGGGCCCGGGTCACGCACTCGCGGCCCGCTACCCCCTCCAACTCGTGAGCCCCCACTCCCGGGGCCGGATCAACTCCCAGGGCGACAACATCCCCCGCATGAAGGCCCTGGCCGACGACGCGCTCTGGCTCCACCCCGACGACGCCGCGGCGCGCGACATTGCCGACGGCGACCGGGTCCGGGTGGTGAGCGACCGGGGAGAGCTCTCGGCGCTCGCCAAGGTCACGGACCGCATCATGCCCGGCGTCGTGAGCCTGGACGCCGGCGCCTGGTACCGGCCCGACGCAGCCGGAGTCGACCGCGGAGGCTCGGTCAACGTGCTCACCGGCGGCCGCCGCTCGCCGGGAGGGGCCTTCCCCGGAAGCACCTGTCTCGTGGAGGTCCGCAGGGAGGCTTGAGAGCCGCAGGAAGGACCTTCGGGCACCAAGGCGCGGGAAAGGGGGCCGTCGCGGCGCAGCCGCACGCACACGGCACCCGGGCCCCTCAGAAATCCAGACCTCGAACCCTCGACGGGAGGCTCCGCATGAAAGCGACGGTAGAGACCATTGCCGCGGCCCTGGCGGCCAACCACGCGACGTTGTCGGAGTACGAGAGCAAGCGCATCCTGGAGGCCTACGACATCCCGACCGCTCGGGAGGCCCTCGTGGACGAGCTCGCGGAAGTCGAAGCCGCAGCGGAGCGGTTCGGTTATCCGGTGGTCCTGAAGGTGTGTTCCCCCGCGGTGTCCCACAAGACCGAGGGGGGGCTCATGGAGCTGAACATCGCAGATCGGGCGGGCCTCCAGCGTGCCCACCACCGCCTCGCACCCCGCGCGAAGGAGCTGGGCGGCCGGCTCCTGGTCCAGGAGATGGTGGCCGGTTCGCGGGAGCTGGTGGCCGGGCTGATCCGGGACCCCCAGCTGGGCCCGTGCGTGATGTTCGGCCTGGGGGGCATCTTCACCGAAGTGCTCCAAGACGTGTGCTTCCGCCCCGCGCCCCTGACCCGCGACGACGCCCTCGAGATGTGCCGGGAGATCCGAGGCCGCAAGATCCTGGAGGCCGTTCGCGGCATGGCACCCGTCGACCTGGAGGAGCTGGCCCGCTGCCTCACCGCCCTGGGCCGGATCGGCGTGGACCACCCCGAGATTCGGGAAATCGACGTCAACCCCCTCATCGTGCGCGGCGGCCGGCCGGTGGCGGTGGACGCCCTGGTGGTGCTGGAAGCCTCGTCGGCGACCCAGGAGCAGCCGCCCGCCCCCGCCACCGGGCTCAAGCCCTTCTTCGAGCCCGATAGCGTGGTGGTGGTCGGCGCATCCCAGACCCCCCACAAGGCCGGAAACGACGTCATCCGGAACATCCTGGCCAACGGCTATCGCGGGCGCCTCTACCTGGTGAACCCCAGGGGCGGCGAGATCCTGGGGCACACCGTCCATCCCTCGATTCACGACGTGCCCGACGGCGTGGATCTGGCCATCGTCATCCTGCCGGCGGGCGCGACCCCCCAGACCATCCGCGACTGTGCCGCCAAGGGCATCAAGGCCGTCGTCCTGGCGGCCAGCGGCTTTGCCGAGGTGGACGAGGAGGGCAGCGCGCTGCAAGAGGAGACGGTGCGCGCGATCCGGGAAACCGGCGTCCGGGTGCTGGGGCCCAACACCTCCGGCCACACCAGCACCCCCCACCACTTCACGTCCAGCTTCTTCCCGTTGGGGAAGATCGAGCGCGGGAACATCTCCTACCTGGCACAGACCGGCAACTTTGCCACCCACACCATGCGCTACATCCTCACGGGCGAGCATTTCGGCGTCGCCCGGGTGATCGGCCTGGGAAACAAGCTCGACGTGGAGGAGAGCGAGGTTCTGGAGTACTACGGGAACGACCCGGAGACCCGGGCCATCTTCGTGTACCTGGAGAGCTTCAAGCACCCCCGGCGGTTCCTGGAGGTGGCCGCGCGGGTCACCCGGCACAAGCCGGTGATCCTGCTCAAGGGCGGCGCCACCCAGGAGGGGGCCAAGGCGGCCGTGGCCCACACCGCCGCCCTCGCCTCCGACGATCGGGTGATCGACGGCGCCCTGCGGCAGGCTGGCGTCGTGCGCGTCCACCAGTACTCGCACCTCATCCTCGCGGCGAAGGCGCTGGCGGCGATGCCGCTCCCCCGCGGCGACCGGGTGAGCTTCATGGCGCCCTCCGGGGCCATGCTCGTGTGCATGACGGACTACTGCCGCCGCCACGTGGGCCTGCAAGTGCCGGCCGTGGAAGAGGAGACCCGCCGGAGGCTCCAGGAGATCAGCCCTCCCTACATCCGCATGCGCAATCCGGTGGACATCTGGCCCGCGGCGGCCGCCAGCGGCGTGGACTTCGCGTATCGGGAGGCAGCCGAGGCGGTCCTCAAGGACCCCAACATCGACGCCCTGGTGATGATCCTGATGCTCACGGACGAAACGGGTGTCCCGCCGCTGGACTTCATCGTCGACGTGGCGCGGCGATATCCCGACAAGCCCTTCTACGTGACCTTCAGCGCCCAGAAGAAGCACATGGACGCGGCCAAGGCCTTCCTCGAGCCGAAGGGGGTACCGACGTTCCCGCTGATCGAGGAGCCGTTCGAGGTGTTGAGCATTCTGGCCCGCTGCCGCCAAGCGATGGAAAGACCGTAGGCGCTGCGCCGGGGGCTTCAGGGTCTTGCAGACCCTTCAGTTGACCTACGCGGCTTGGTGCTACTTGGGGTCCCTTCGGGGCCGGGACGTGGAGAAGGACATCCGCTGGAAGCGGATGGCAGCGCCGTGTCCCAGCGTCCCGGTCGACGGCCCCGTTTCGGGGCGGGTGCTGGGGTTATGAGCAGAAGGAGGCGGGCGCGGGCGCCAAGAGAGAGTTCGGCCGAGCCCGCCCCGAGCGGCCGCCGGGGAGGGAGCCTGGGGTTCTAAGAGGGCGCAGAGCCCGAGCGGTGGAAGCGCTCCAGCAGGGCGTCGAGCCTCACGCTGGCTTCGGAGAGGTGGAGCACCTCCTCCGACGCCTGTCCGAGGTCGTTCTTGGTATTGACCAGCAGCTCTTCCACCCGGGCGATCAGGCGGGGCACCTCGGGGGCGGCCCGGCTCTGCTCCTCCATGGAGGTGGCGATCTCGAGGATGCGGGCGGTGGTGTTCTCGGTGGCGGCGCGGATGCGCCGCAGCGCTTCGGTGGCCTGCCCCGTGGTGTCGAGCCCCATTCGGGACCGCTCCCGTGCCGCGTCGACCCGCTCCGAGACCTCCTTGGAGACCTCCCGCACCTCCTTGACCAGGGTGAGGATCTGCCGGGTGGCCCGGGAACTCTGTTCGGCGAGTTTCTTGACCTCGGATGCCACCACGGCGAACCCTCGGCCGTGCTCCCCCGCCCTGGCCGCTTCGATGGCGGCATTCAGCGCCAGCAGGTTGGTGAGGTCCGCGATGTCCTCGATGCTCCCCGAGATCCCCCGGATGCCGTCCATGTGGCTGTTGAGTTTTTCCATGGCCCCAATCACCCCGTCGATGGCCTCGACCATCTCGGTGACCGCGTTGCGCGACTCGTCCATTCGGTGCTCGCCGTCCCCCGCCAGGTCCTTCGACTCGCAGGCCATCTGCTCCAGGTCATTGCAGGTGGCCGCCACATGCTCCACGGACGCGGCCATCTGCTGGCTCGCCGCCGCCGCGGAAGCCGTGGCTCCAGAGAGGTCCTTCTCCTGGGAGCCGAAGTTTTCGATGGCCGAGGTTACGGCCTGCACCGAGCGGCGCACCCCCTTCGAGGTGGTCTCCACCTCCCCGATGGCCGTGTCCAGCACCCCCACGGTTTCGTTGAAGGCCTCCGCCAAACGTGCCATCTCGGGATCGGAGGCCGCCGCCACCCGCACCGACAGGTCACCCTCTCCCATTCTCTGGATGCTGTGCCCCAGGTCCATCAGCGGCCGCGTCACCTGCTGCACCGCCCGCTGCAAGGCAAGCAGCAACATCGCCGAGATCGCGATGGAAACCGCTACCCCCACCCCGATGACCCGATTGCGGAACCGCGCCACCGGCGCCAGGGCCGCCGCGCGATCTTGTACCACGGCGATGCGCCATCCGGGGAAATCGGCAATCCGCTCGGGCCTCACCTCCGCGGCGACCCCGAAATACCGCCGGCCGTCGAGTTCGAATTCCCGAACTCCCCCCGGGCTGCCTGCGAGCCTGTCTGCGAAGGCGCCTGCCGCCTCCCGCCCCAGAGCAGCCGCGGGGCCGGTACCGATGACCTCTCCGGCACCGTCCAGCAGCAGGGGAAATCGGTTGACCCGTCCGTCCTCTCGACTCACCAGGTGGTCCAGGTACTGCCCGAACCAGGACCAGTCCAGGCCCGATATCCACAGGCCCACGGTGTCGTCCATGATGTCGAGCACCGGGTGGCTGAGGAGCAGTTCACGCCCCACCGGGGCGCCATCCCTGACCGCCTTCACCAGGGCCTCGGGCACCAGGGGTCCGGCCAGGGTCACCTGGGCGGACCCGAGGGCGGTCCGGAACCACTCCTGATCACCGAAGGAGGCCCGGGGCAGGGGGTGGGTTGCGATGGCCTCCCCGTCCCGGTCCACCTCGTTCATCGCGAACAGAGTGCCGTCGGGAAGCGCCAGCACCATGTGCGCGTAGATTCCCTTTTGCATGACGCTCTGCCTGGCGAACTCGACGAAGAATTTCGGGGCCTCGTTGTCCAGCGTCTGTGGTGCCACGTCGAGGCGCGCCCAGATGGAGAGGTCGCCGGCGCTGTCGTCAATCACCTCCACGATGCGCTGGGAGGCGCGCCGAGCGTCTTCCGCCAGTTGGGCCTCCACGGAGGTCAGGATCGCTTCCTCCCCCCGTCTCAGAGCGTAAATCCCGAGAGACAGGGAGGCCAGAAGCACTGCCGCGAGCCCCGCGACGAACAGCTTGGTTCGCATCCCCAGCGTGCGTTTCGCACGGCGCATGGCAATCACCTCTGGTCGATCATGTAGTACATGAGTTCGACGAGTTGCTTTGCCTCCGCCTTGTCGATGCCGGAGTTGGGCATGCGCATCATCTTCACGCCGTAGGCTTTGGCGGCCGCCTTGTCGAAGGGAGTGTTGGTCACGGTGGCGACCCCCGTGGCGATGGCGTCGACCGTGCGCTGGAAGTCGTGGCAGTCGGCCACGTTGCACCGGGCCTCCATTAACTTGTAGCTCGCCTGGTATTCGGGGGGAAACTGCGCCGGGTCGAACCGGCGGTCGGCTCCCTCTCCGATCACCTTCAGCCCCGCGTGGGCCGTAAGGGCGATCAGGCAAGCGGCACAAACGGCGGCAGCAATTCGGGTCGATCGTGTCATCTCTTACACCTCCTGCATCTGGTCAAGAAACTCGAACTCCTCCCCTGTCCCAAACCGCAAGGTCCACGACCTCTACCCCCCTCTTCGGACTAGAATTCGCCGACTTTAAGAAAATTCGACAACAACATCGAAGTTTTCTAGAAGAAATAGCCATTACACGGGTTACAAAACCATAACTCAAAAAACTTATATCGAATAACAATTCGAGATTCCCGAATTCTTTTGCTTTTTCTAAAGGCCCTTCCACGACTTGACGAAGGGATAGCAACGTGAGACCTCACCGCCGGGGGCGTATCTCCACGGCAACCCCAGCCAGAGGGAGGCAGATTCACCGGAAGCACCAAGAACAGGGCGATTGCGGGGCACCGCCCGCTCCGGGGGCGCCCCGACTCTCTTGCACTTGGATCAGGAGGAGTGAGGATGATGCGGAAGCAGTGGAACAGACGGATGGCGGGCAACTCGATCGTCTTCCTCGGCCTGGTGGCAGCCTGCGGCGGGGGCACCAGCGGAGGCACAGGCAGCGGCCCAGGCGCCGGCGAAGTGGACGTCTACGCCCGGACCGTTCAGCCGATTCTCAACGCGGCGTGCTCCTGCCACACCCCCGACAACCCGGTCGGGGGCTACCCGGTGGCCAAGACCCCCTACCTGAGCCTCTTCAGCCTGGGGCTGGTGACCCGGGGTAGCCCGGAGGACAGCCTGCTGCTGACCTCGATGCCGATCGGCCAGTGGAACCAGTACTTCACCGCCTCCCAGGTCGAGGTGCTCTCGCAGTGGATTCGCATGGGAGCGCCCCAATACGCAGCCGCCGACGACCTCGGCGGGGGAGGCGGCGCCGACTACGCCGGCGCCCGGTCCTGCTCCGTGTGCCATACCCGGATCACTCCCATCTGGCTGGGGGGCGCCCACGCCAACCTCGAGGCCAGGGACGACTCCCACCGGCCCCTGGATCTGGGGCTCAGCACCCACGGTTACCCGCCCTACGGCTACTATGGGCTGGGCACCGACCCCGACTGCACTCTGGTCTGCCACGACCCGTTGGGAGACGGCTTCGACCTGGCACCGAACTACACCGGCAACGTGCCCAGACCGGTGGTGGGCTGCGAAGCCTGCCACGGCCCGGGCGGCGACCACTTCGGTTCCGGACCCATCCCTTATGCCCGCCCCGGCGCGGCGCGCTGCGCACCGTGTCACAACGCCTCCTTCGATCACAACCGCTACTACCCGGAGGGCGACGAGATCTACGAAGACTACGCGGCCTCGCCCCATGCGCGGTCCATCAACGATCACACCTACGCGCAGGAGGGGTCCACCGCCGTGCGCGCCCTGTGCGCCAAGTGTCACACCGACGAAGGCGCCCGGGCGTTTCAGGCCATCGACGGCGGGTACGACGACCTGAGCGGGTCACCCACCTTCGCGGTCGCCCAGCCGGTGGCCGGTGCCACCCCCATCCAGTGCCGCACCTGTCACGACCCCCACGCGCCCGACGAACTGCTCGAACCCGCCCTCCTAGACGGCGACGGCAGGGTGGTGGAGTCGGCCGAGTACCGCACCTGCACCAACTGCCACCAGGTGACAGACAGCTACCACGGGGAGAACAGCCGGTACTCGTGGTCGGGGTACGCCGTAGGCTCCGGCGTGTTCTCCGGAGCCAGCATTATCTACGACACCCACTTCGACGACGGCAGCCAACCTGCGGGGGCCCGGGACCCCACCACCATCGAAGGCTACGTCCTCGACCCAGCCAGCGAGCGGGTCTGCCGCGACTGCCACAACGTCCACGCCTGCGACACCACCATCAACCAACAATGGGCCCGTTCCGGCCACGGCGGCCGCATTCTGGAGGCGAAGGAAGCGGCGGCCGCGGACCCGGCTCAAGCCGATACCGCCGCCATCCTCACCGCCGGGGTGACCGGTGACTACGGCGCCGCCTGGGCCAACTACGACTTCAAAGACGCGAGCCGCCGTTCCTGCCAGTACTGCCACACATCGACAGGATTTCGGAACTTCGTCTCCGCTCCGGAGACTTACGATCCCGCAGACAACGACTTCGTGGCCAGCGGAAGCCAGCGGGAACTGCTGTACTGCTGGGCCTGCCATCCGGACAGCGCCGGCGGCGTCCACGACCCCGGCGCCCTGTCGATCGCCTACCCCGGCACCTCCGCCGCCACCGGCTATCCGGACCTGGGTCCATCCAACGTGTGCGTCGCCTGCCACGCCGGCAGGGAGACCGGCCGGCGCATCGCCCAACTCGACCCCGGCGGCCTGGCCGACCTGGGTTTCAT
Source organism: Thermodesulfobacteriota bacterium (assembly GCA_040756475.1). Taxonomy (NCBI): domain Bacteria; kingdom Pseudomonadati; phylum Thermodesulfobacteriota; species Thermodesulfobacteriota bacterium. The sequence goes on along the minus strand of JBFLZB010000001.1, from coordinate 62,918 downwards.
CAGCCCCCACTACATGGCCGCCACCGGCATCCTGTTCCGGACCACCGGCTACCAGTTCGCGGACGACGAGGGCAACCCCCTCTCCTACGCAGACGTCCCCTATTTTGCGCACGCCGCGGTGGGATCCACAGTTCTGGACGCCGAGACCGGGGCAACCGTGGAAGCCAGGCCCGGCACCGGAACCTCCGGTCCTTGCGTGGGCTGCCACATGACCCTGCCCCCGAAGGGCGAAGCGGAGGCAGCGGCGAACGCCGGAGCCGGCGAGGAACCGGCCGGGCAGCCGGTCGCCAATCACCTGCTTCTGGCCTACTCCTCCGAGGCGGGGAGGGCGCACGAGGAGCCGCCGGTGTGCGCCACGTGCCACGCGAATCACGGCGGCATGACCGCGGCCCTCGCCAAAGAAGAGAAGGCACACTACCGGGACGCCCTCGCGGCCCTGGCGGGCCAGGCTGCCCAGCGAGGCTTCCATCTCATCGCCAGCTACCCGTACCTGGTCGACGCTGAGGGCGCACCCGTCAGGAACTGGTACACCGATACCAACGGCAACGGCTACTCGGCCATCGACGCGAACGGCGACGGCAAGCTCGACGCTCCCGACCCGGACGACGCCTGGACCGGAATCCACAATCTGGGGGCATGCTTCAACCTGAGTCTGCTCAAGGGAGAACCCGGCGCTTTTGCCCACAACCGGATCTACGCCAAGCGTCTGATCTACGACTCCATCGACTGGCTCGACGATCACGCCCTCAACGGCTCCGTGGACCAGACCCTGGCGGCCCTGGGCGACGACACCGCCTATAAGGCCGGCGCGCGCGCATACCTCGGCCCCGAGCGTCCCTAGGATGAGGATGACCATGAACGGCATAACGCAGGAACCCCCCGTCGCGATTTCATCCTCCGCCCCGGCCGGGTACGTTCCCCTGGCCGCCGCCTGCCTGGCGCTGGCCCTGCTGTGGTCGGCGGCCGTACCTCCCGAGGCCGGCGCCATCGCCGCCTGGACCCGGGAGTACAACACCGAGTGCACCACCTGCCACACTCCGTTTCCCCACCGCAACGAGTTCGGGGAGGCCTTTCGCCGAAACGGTTACGTGTGGCCGGGCAGGACCCCGGCGGACAAGCCGGTCAACGCGCCGGAGGGATACTGGCTCAGCGGCATCCCCACGACCCTGCCCCTGAGCGTCTCCGCCCGCTTCCGCTTCGACTACGACCCGGAACTGGAAGACGACAAGGTGACCTCGGCCACCGACCTTCAACTCCACGCCGGGGGCAGCATCCGCAACAAGATCGGGTTCTTCGCCCATGACCTCACCGGCAGCGCCGAGGCCTTCGCCGTATACCGGCACCTGCAAGGCACCCCGATCAACCTGCGCTTCGGGCGCCTCATTCCCCAGACCACCCTGTGGAGGGAGAACCAGGGCTTCACCGCGTCGCTGCAGGCACCCCTGGCGTTTTCCGTAGCCGGCGGAGGAGGCCCCCTCACCGCCCCCCGGGACGCCGTGGAGCTCAATGCCGTCCTCGCCAAGCGCCTGTTCCTGGCCGCCGGCGTCGGGGACCGAAGGGGACAGGACACCATGGAGTTTTTCGGCCACTTGAGCTGCAAGATCGGCGGCGCCGACTTCCTCGGCAACCAACCGGACGTGGATTTCGACGTGGACAGCCTCTGGGACTTTCTCTCCCTCACCCTGTCCACGTATGGCTACGGCGGACGCATCGAACAGAACACCTACGACACCGACTTTTATCGCATCGGTGCGGAAGCCGAAGTGCTCTACCGCGCCTGGACTGTCCTGTTCAGCGGGGTGTTCGGGCACGACGACGACGTGGACGGCAACGGACTGGAGGTGGATTCGGTGGTGTGGATGGGAGAGGTGAACTATTTCTTCGCTCCCAACTACTCCGTGACCCTGCGCTACGAGAACGAGGACGTGGGCAACGCCCCGGACGGAATCGTGAAGCGGGTCATCGGAAACGTCGCCTACATCCCCTTCGAGACCGTGATCCTTCGCTTCGAGGGCCGCTACGTCCGCAGCCAGTCCGACGACGACCCCACCAACGTGGGAGGGCTGTTCCAGACCATCATTCACTTCTGACGGCTCCGCGACACCGCCGGAGAGGACTGCTGTTCGCGGGGTCACTGCGCGAGCGGCCGCAGAGGAGGCTGTGGCCGAACTCGGCGACCCAATGCTTGCTGCCGGGCTGGCCGTGGCGGAGGGGTTCGCTGGTTCTGAGAGTCCCGAGCGCTCCCCGCGCGCGGTGGCATCAGGGGCGAGAGAGGGAAACGGGATCGCGGGGAACGCTCGAAGGGAGGGCGAGCCGCGGGCCCGTGCCGGGGCTCCCGAATTCGGGTAAGCTCTGACGAAGCCCCCGTCCCCCACCCGCCGGAGAGCCGCCATGTCTGCCTTCCTCTCCCTGGATCAGGGAACCACGAGCAGCCGGGCCATCGTCTTCCACGACGACGGGAGCCCTGTGGCGTCGGCCCAGTGGGAGTTTCCCCAGCACTTTCCCGAGCCGGGGTGGGTGGAGCACGACCCGGAAGATCTGTGGCAGACCCAGCTCGCCACGGCCCGGGAAGCCCTGGAGCGCGCCCGGGCCTTGGGAGAGGTGGCAGCGGTGGGGATCACGAACCAGCGGGAGACCACCCTGGTGTGGGACCGGCGCACGGGGGAACCCCTGCACCGCGCCATCGTGTGGCAGGACCGGCGCACCGCGCCCCATACGGGGCGGCTCAAGGCGGAGGGGTGGGAGCCCCGGGTGCAGGAGAAGACGGGGCTGGTGCTCGACCCGTACTTCTCGGGGAGCAAGCTGGCGTGGCTGCTGGATCGGGTGCCGGGGCTCCGCCGGCGGGCCGAGGGCGGAGAGGTGTGCTTCGGCACGGTGGACACCTGGCTCCTCTTCCGCCTCACCGGGGGCCGGGTCCACGCCACCGACGTGACCAACGCGAGCCGCACGCTGCTGTTCGACATCCGGGGGCTGGACTGGGACGAGGAACTCCTGGAGCTCTTCCACGTCCCCCGGGAGGTGCTCCCGGAAGTGCGGGCCTCGGCGGGGTTCTTCGGGGAGACGGACCGGGAGGTCTTCGGCCGGTCGGTTCCGGTCACCGGCATCGCCGGCGACCAGCAGGCGGCCCTCTTCGGACAGGCGTGCCTCGCCCCGGGAGCGGCGAAGAACACCTACGGCACGGGGGCCTTCGTGGTGATGAACACCGGCGAGCGTCCGGTGCTCGGCCACGGGGTTCTCACCACGCTCGCCTGGCAGTTGGGGGGCAGGCCTCCCGTGTACGCCCTGGAGGGGTCGATCTTCATCGCCGGGGCGGCCGTGCAGTGGCTGCGGGACGGGCTGGGGCTCATCGGCACGGCCCCCGAGGTGGAGGCCCTGGCCCGCAGCGTCCCCGACGCCGGAGGCGTCTACTTCGTGCCGGCGCTGACGGGCCTCGGGGCCCCCCACTGGGACCCCCAGGCCCGGGGGCTGATCGTGGGCCTCACCCGGGGCACCACCCGGGCCCACCTGGCACGGGCGGCGCTGGAGGCCATGGCCTACCAGACCCGCGACGCCCTGGCCGCCATGGAGCAGGCGAGCGGCGTGGAGCTCCGGGACCTGCGGGCCGACGGCGGCGCCGCGGCCAACGACCTCCTCCTCCAGCTCCAGGCCGACGCCCTGGGCAAGGCGGTCCTGCGGCCCCGGGTCATCGAAACGACGGCGCTCGGCGCCTTCTACCTGGCCGCCGTGGGGGCGGGCCTCCTGGCGCCGGAGGCCATCCCCGAGCGCTGGGCCCTGGACCGGCGCTTCGAGCCCGAGGCCGAGCCCCTGGTGCGCGATCGCCTCTACGAGGGATGGCGGCGCGCGGTGGAGCGGGCCCGGAGCTGGGCGGTCTGAGGGGAGGTCGGAGGCCAGCGGTCCGAGGTACGAGTCAGCGATCGGGGCGCGAGGGGCCAACCACCCACTCCCCGGCCTGCCCCTCGAAGACCACCTCGCCGCGCTGGGCCAGGAGGTCCAGGTGCCCCACCACTTCGCTCACGGCCAGGGACGCCTGGGCGGGCTCGAGGCCGGGGAAGAGGCGGCCGGCGATCTGCCAGGGGCGGGTGTGGCCCTCCGCCACCAGGCGCCGGATCTGGGCCGCCCGCACGTCGTGGAGGGCGAGGCGGCGCCCGACCAGGTCGCGGGGGTCCCCCAGGGGCTCCCCGTGGCCGGGGAAGACCGCGGCCGGCGCGAGCCCGGCCACGCGGGCCAGGGTCTCGCGGTAGCGTAGGAAGGTGCGCTCCCGAAACGCGCCGGCGGCGGGCTCGAGGATGGCGTTGGAGGAGATGCGGGGCAGCAGAGTGTCGCCCGAAAAAAGGATCCGGTCTTTCGCCTCCCACAGGCACAGGGCGCCCCGGGCGTGCCCCGGGGTGTGGAGGACCAGCAGGCGCAGCCCCCCCACCTCCAGGGCATCCCCTTCGTCCAGGGGCTCCACGGCGTCGAGGGGCTCCGTGTAGGCGGGGAGCCCGGCCAGGGCGGCCGCCAGCTCGCCGAGCACCCCCTCGGGCGCCCCGGCCCGGCGGGAGGCCTCCACGAGGAAGCCGGAAATCCGCCCCCACACCCCGGGCAGGTCCCGCAGGCGGTCGTGGTCCGCCGGGTGGGCATACACCCGGCAGCCCGACGCGCTACGCACCCGCCGGGCGAGCCCCGCGTGGTCCTGGTGGGGGTGGGAGAGCACCAGGCGCTCCACGTCCTCCACCCGGAACCCCACGGCCGCCAACCCCGAACCAAGGGCCGCCCACGCCTGCTCCGTCCTCGGACCGCAGTCGAAGAGCGTCAGCGGCTCGGGCCCGAGCACGTACGCGTTGACCGGCCCCACGGGGAAGGGGGTGGGAATCGGGATGCGATGGAGGAGCATGGGCGGAGGTAACGGGTGACGGGTGACGGGGTTTTCTCCCATAGGTCCCATAGGTCCCATAGGTCCCATAGGTCCCATAGGTCCCATAGGTCCCATAGGTCCCATAGGTTTCAAGGAGGGGTACCAGGGAGAAGACCACGTGACGGGCAGGGAGCACGGCTATTAGCTATTGGCCAACTGCCAACCTGCAACCTGCCACGTGCAACGTCCCACCCCCACTCCCCTCACTTCTTCTTTGCGAGCCGTGCCTTGAAGAGGTCGCCGAGGGTGCCCATGGAGGCGTTGGGGTCGGGCTGGGTGGCGCGGTATTCCTGGGCTTCCTGGGCCTCGCGGCCGTCGGACACGGCCTTGCGGGAAAGGCGGATGCGGCGCCCGCCTTCCTCCACGTCCAGCACCATGACCTCGATGGGGTCCTCCGGGCGGAACATGCGGGAGTGATCGGTGCCTCGAGGGGTGCCCATCTCCACGTTGGGGACGAGGCCCGTGTGCCCCGAGGGCAGCCGGACGAAAAGGCCGAAGTCCACCACCTTCTCCACCGCCCCCCCGAGCACCGAGCCCGGAGAGGGAAGCCCGCCCAGGGTGGCCTGGTGGCGGTGCTCCAGGGAAAGAGAGATCTTGCGGGCCCCCGCGTCCACCCCCACCACGTCGGCTTCCACCGCCTCGCCGGGCTGGAGCACCTCTTTGGGGTGCTTCACCCGCCGGCCCGCGCCCAGGGCCGAGATGTGGATCAGGCCGTCGATGCCGGGCTCCAGGGTCACGAAGGCCCCGAAGTTGGTGAGCCGCGCCACGGTGCCCGTGACCCGTTGGCCCGAGCGGTACTTGGCGGCCACGTCGTCCCAGGGGTCGCCCGCCAGCGCCTTGAGGGAGAGGCTCACCCGGTCGCGCTCCCAGTCCACGTTGAGCACCTTCGCCGTCACCTGCTGGCCGGGGGAAACCACCTCTGCCGGCGACTCCACCCGCGTCCAGCTCATCTCCGAGATGGGAATCAGGGCGTCCACGCCCCCCAGGTCCACGAAGGCACCGAAGCTCTGCACCGAGCGCACGGTGCCGGTGACGACCTCGCCCGGCACCAGGCGGGCCTTGAGCGCCTCTCGGGCCTGGGCCCGGTCCTCCTCCAGCAGGGCCCGGCGCGAGACGATGATGTTGCGGCCCTTCTCCTTGAACTCGAGGATCTTGAAGGGGAACGTCTGGCCCGCGTACTCCTGTGCCTCCTTGGGCCAGCGCAAATCGATCTGGCTCAGGGGGCAGAACGCCCGAAGGCCCGCCAGCCGCACCTCGAAGCCGCCCTTGACCGGCTGCACCACCCGGCCCTCCACGGGGATGCCGCTGCGCCACGCTTCTTCCAGGTGGGCCAGGGAAGCCCCCCGGGCACTCACCTTGGTGGTGAGGAGGACCTCGCCGCCCTGGGTGGAGAGGACGAAGGCTTCGAGCTCGTCGCCTTCGGCCGGCAGCTTCACGGCCCCGGCCTCCCCTTCGGCTCCGGGAGCCGCCGCAAACTCGTCGGCCCGGATGCCGCCCTCCTGCTTGCCCCCGAGGCTCACGAAGACCCAATCGCCGGAAACCCGGGCGACGCGCACGGAGATCTTTTCCCCCTTCTTCCAGCGCACGGGGGTCTGCCCCCCGGCCGTGGCGAGCATCTGGGCGAAGTCCTGAGCGGTTTCTGCTTCAGGAGCCCCCTCGGCGACCGCAACGCGGGTTGCCTCCTGCTCGGGCGCGGGGGTTTGCTCGGAAGTTGCCGTCTCGGACCGCTTCGTCTCGTCCATCGCGATCATCCCTCCTGGGCGCGAAAAGTGGCGTGAGGATACACACGCCGGCCTTGGAGCCGCAAGGTCTACCGCGGCCCTGCGCGGGGCGCCTGGGCCCCCACCCGCCCGCGCCGGGGAGGCTCGGTCGCGGGAGCCGTGGGAGCAGCCCCGGGGAGAGCGGCCAGGCCCTCTGCTCGAACTGCCTGGTATCGTTGACAGATCTTGCCGTGGCCCGAGGTTCCGCAGGGCGTTGCGGGTTTGACACACCCCCTGCGCACGGATAGGCTGCCGCCCCGCTCCCCCGCCCAGGAGGTACCGCCATGGCCGTCACCCTCTCGGTCCACCCCACGACCCCCCAGGGGCGCCACATCACCCGGGCCATCGAGGTCCTGCGGGACGACGGGGTGGTGGTCTACCCCACCGACACGGTCTACGGGCTGGGGTGCGACATCACCAGCAAGCACGGGGTGGAGCGCATCGTGCGCATCAAGGGCCGGGACCCCAAGAAGCCCATGAGCTTCGTGTGTGCCGACCTCACCCATATCGCCCGCTACGCCCGGGTCTCCAACTTCGCGTACCGGATCCTCAAGCGGTTCCTTCCCGGGGCCTACACCTTCGTCCTCGAGGCGAGCCGCGAGGTGCCCAAGCTGCTCTTGACCAAGCAGAAGACCGTGGGCATCCGCGTGCCCGACCACCCGGTGGCCCTGGCCCTGGTGCGGGAGCTCGACAACCCGGTGCTCTCCACCAGCGCCAACCGGGCCGGCGGAGACCCCCTCAACGATCCCGCGGAGATCCAGAAGATCCTGGGCAAGGAAGTGGACGTGATCCTCGACTGCGGCATCCTGCCCCGGGTGCCGTCCACGGTGGTCTCCCTGGTGGGGGACGAGATCCGGGTGCTCCGGGAGGGAGCGGGGGACGCGTCGTTCTTCCTCGAAGGGCAGGTGGAGTAGGACCGGGCTCGGGGGCGAACGGCGGCGGTGCGGCTTGGATGCGGAGGAGCCTTGTCCCGGCCAGGGCCGCTCCTGCGGAAAAGCAACGCCTCCGCGGCGTGGGGCCCCCCAAGTTCACCGCCAGGTTCTGGGGCGGGGTCCGGGAGCCCTCGCGTGAACCCCTGGGGCACCCTCAATACCCTTCGTGGCAGTCGGCGCACAGGGGGGTCCAGTCCACCCCCGTGTCTTGGATGACGACCAGGCGGACCATCTTGTAGTCGGCCGGACGCTGGCGGTCGTGGTAATGGCAGGTGTTGCAGGTGATGCGCCCCCCGAAGACCGGCAGGGTGCGGGGCCGCTGGGCCGCGGGCACCTTTGCCACCGGGAGGTCGCTGGGGTGGGTGATGCCGATGCCCGGCTCCAGCGCCCGATCCTGGTGTTCCTGCCCCACCCGGCAGCACTCCTCCTTCCGGTGGCACACGAGGCACACCCCGTCCACGGTCTCGGTGAGGAGATGATACTGCCCGTCCCGCACGGGCTGGGTGCCGATGGCGGGGGTGTGACAGCTGCTGCACCGCCGGGGATCCTTCTCGTCGTGGGGGTCGATCAGGGCCTGGGCCGGGAGGGCGGCGAGGACGAGCACTGCCGTGCAGAGGACGCGTCTCATGGGAATCTCCTGGGTTTCGCCGGGGCAGGGCCGCACGGGATACATACCCGAGTCCTCCTTGCCGTCAAGCCTGATTTCGACGGCCCGGGTTTGCGACCGGGGGTGTTGGTGCCCGCCGCGGCCCGCAGCGCCGGAACATGGCCCCCCGCCGACTCCAGCGAAGTGCCGGCGAACGAAGAGCCGTTTCCCTGCTGGCCGCAGGCATGCTCAGAACCCGCGGGCAAGCCATCGGCATCGAAATCGGGATCGGTATCGAAATCGGGATCGGCCCCGACCTCGATTTGGACCTGGAGCGGCCGAGCGGACAAGCCGCACGACTCCGACGCACCCAGGATCCACCACCTAATCTCGGGGCGGGGTCCGAAAGTCCCGGAGCGCAGGGGCTCCCGATCCCGCTCCCCGCCCGGGCGGTGGATCCAGGTCGTGCCGGTGCGTTGCGCGCTCTTTCGCGAGGCGGTATCGTGGGCCGTCGCGCTGCACCGCAACAGGAGGAGCCATGCCCCCCCCGAGCCCGCCCATCGGCGCCGCCGCGAGCTTTCGCTACCCCTACCGGGGTCTGCGGTTCCTCTTCGCCCACCCTCGGCTCCTCCCCTACGTGGGGGTTCCTTTCGCGATCAACACCATCCTGTACGCCGGGCTCATCTGGTTCGCGGGATCGCGCTTCGGCACCTGGGTCACCGCCCTGATCCCCCAGGGGGAGGCCTGGTACTGGAGCGTGGCTTTCTACGCCCTCTGGATCCTCTTTGCCGCCGTGCTGTTCCTCTTCGTCGCCTTCACCTTCACCCTGCTCGGCAGCCTTCTCCTGGAGCCTTTCAACGACCTCCTCTCGGAGCACGTCGAGAGGGTCTACACCGGGGAGCGCAGGGACGAGCCCTTTCGGCTGGGCGTCTTCTGGGCGGACGCGGGGCGCTCCTTCGTCACGGGACTGCGCCGGGCTGCCCTCTGGGGCCCGGGGGCCTTCGTGCTCTGGGCGGGAAGCTTCTTCTTCTGGCCCCTGACCCCCCTCCTGGCCCTGTACACGGCCTTTTTCCTCGGGTGGGCCTACGTGGACTACACCATGGACCGGTGGCGCTTCGGGTTTGCCGCCAAGCGCCGGACCGCCTGGCACAACCTCTCGGCGTTCCTGGGCTTCGGCACCGGGGCGTCGCTCCTGCTCCTGATCCCCCTGCTCAACTTCCTCGCGATCCCCGTGTGCGTGGCCGGGGGGACCCTGCTTGCCTGCGACCTGCGCGCCGGCGGGCGGCTGCCGGGGCTGGCGGGGAGCGGGGACGCCGGCGCGGGATATCCGGCGGAAGGGGGGCGCTAGGATGGCACCGGCCGCGGACCTCTCCTGGGTGGATCTGGACTGGAAGACCCGCTACGCCTCCCGGGTTGCCGAGCGGGAGGCCGCCCTCTCCCGCATCCAGCGGGGCGCTAAGATCTTCGTGGGCTCGGCCTGCGGGGAGCCCCAGTACCTGGTGGAGGGCCTGGCGAACAAGTCGGCCATCCTCGCCGACTCGGAGATCCTCCACATCCTCACCCTGGGCATCGCGCCCTACACCGACGAGAAGCTCGCCAAGGTGTTCCGCCACAACGCCTTCTTCATCGGCGACAATACCCGCCGGGCCGTGGCCGAGGGGCGGGCCGACTACACCCCCGTGTACCTCTCGGAGCTGCCCCAGCTCTTTCGCAGCCGCAGGACCCGGGTGGACGCGGCCCTCATCCAGGTGGGCCCCCCGGACCGCCACGGTTTCGTGAGCCTGGGGGTGAGCGTGGACGTGACCAAGGCGGCGGTGGAGTCCGCCAAGCTCGTGATCGCCGAGGTCAACCCCGAGATGCCCCGCACCCTGGGGGACTCCTTCCTCCCGGTGGACCGGATCGACTACCTGGTGGAGCACGCTTCCCCGGTCATCGAATACCTGCCCCCCACCCCCGACGAGGTGGCGATCCGCATCGGCCGCAACATCTCCCGGCTCGTGAGAGACGGCGCCACCATCCAGATCGGCATCGGCTCCATCCCCAACGCCGCCGTCCACGCCCTCAAGGACAAGCGCGACCTGGGGGTGCACACCGAGATGTTCTCCGACTGGCTCCTGGAGCTCGTCCAGGCCGGCGCCATCACCAACCGTAGAAAGACCCTGCACCGGGGCAAGGTGATCGCCTCGTTCTGCATGGGGACCCGGGCGCTCTACGACTTCATCGACAACAACCCGATGGTGGAGCTCCACCCCAGCGAGTACACCAACGATCCCTTCGTGATCGGCCAAAACGACAACATGGTCTCGATCAACACCGCCCTCGAGATCGATCTGACGGGGCAGGTCTGCTCCGACTCCATCGGCCACCAGTTCTACAGCGGCATCGGGGGGCAGGTGGACTTCATCCGGGGAGCGGCCCGAAGCCAGGGGGGCAAGCCCATCATCGCCCTGCCCTCCACGGCCCGGGGCGACGCCGTCACCCGGATCGTGCCCCAGCTCTCCCCCGGCGCCGGGGTGGTCACCACCCGGGCTTCCGCCCGCTACGTGGTGACCGAGTGGGGGTACACCGATCTGCACGGCAAGACCATCCGGGAGCGGGCCATGGCGCTCATCAACATCGCCCACCCCAAGTTCCGCAAGGAGCTCCTGGAGGCCGCCAAGCGCCTCCACTACGTCTACCCGGACCAGATCATCCCCACCTCGCTCGACCTCTACCCCGAAAAGTACGAGGAGCACGCGGTGCTGGCCGGCCAGGAGGTGTTCGTGCGCCCCGTGCGGGCCACCGACGAGCCCATGCTCAAGGATCTCTTCTACAGCCTCTCGGACGAGTCCATCTATCGGCGCTACTTCAACGTAATCAAGTACATGCCCCACGAGCGGCTCCAGGAGGAGCTGGACCTGGACTACCAGACCCGCATGGCGATTGCCGCCACGGTGGAGCACGGGGGGGTGGAGGAGATGGTGGGCCTGGCCCAGTACGTGCTCGACGAGGCCACCAACACCGCGGAGGCGGCCTTTCTGGTGCGGGACGCCTGGCAGGGCAAGGGGCTCGGCTACCACCTGGTGCGCACCATCGTCCGAATCGCCCAGGACAAGGGCATCAAGGGCATCACCGCCGAGGTCATGCCCGAGAACCGCGCCATGCTGCACCTGTTCTACAAGCTGGGGTTCACGGTGGAGAGCCGTTTCGAGGAGGGCGCCTACCACCTGGAGTTCCGAATCTAAGAAATCTGATTTTCCATGCGGATGCATCCCGAGACCGAGGGCTGGGAGGAGGCGGTACCCTTTCCCGACGATCCGGAAGCCGCCCGGCGCCGAGCCCGCATCTGGTCCCTGGTGCTCGAGGCCCGGGGGGTGCCCCACCGGTTCGACTCCCGCAGCGGGCGCACGGCGCTCCTGGTGCCCGCTGCCCTTCGGCCGCGCGCGGAAGAGGAACTGCTCCGCTACGAGGCGGAAAATCGCGGCTGGCCGCCCCGCCCGCCCCCCGAGCCCCCCACGGTCCGCAACGACGTGCGCACCTGGGCGGTGCTGGTGGCCCTGGGGCTCTTCCACGACCTCACCTTCCAGGCACCGGGGCGGGTCTTCGGCATCGCCGTGGAGTGGCACCGGCTAGGAGCCCTGGACGCCTCCCGCGTGCTCGGGGGCGAGGTGTGGCGCCTGGTCACCGCGCTCACGCTGCACGCCGACGGCCTGCACCTGGCAGGCAACCTGGTCCTCGGCGGGCTGCTCCTCGTCCACGTGAACCGGCAGCTGGGGCTGGGCCTGGGGCTCGCCCTGGTGCTGGCCGCGGGAACCCTCGGGAACCTCACCAACGCGCTGGCCCGGGCCCCCTCCCACCTGAGCATCGGCAGCTCCACGGCGGTCTTCGGCGCCCTGGGCGTCCTGGTCGGGCGCGCGGCCTGGGCGGCGGCGCGCCGCGACTGGCGCCGTTGGGTACTCCCCCTGGGGGCGGGCGGCGGGCTCCTCGCACTCACCGGGGTCGGGGGAGAGCGAACGGACTACCTGGCACACCTCTTCGGCTTCGGTTGGGGGGTGGCGGCGGGATCGCTCACCCGCTGGCCGTGGCCCCTGCGGCGCGTGCCGAGGTGGAAGGCCTCGGCGGGCCTGGGGCTCCTCTGCCTGGCCGTCGTGGTGGGGGCCTGGGCCCTGGCCCTGGGGAAAGGCTAGGAGCCCGTGGCCCGCACAGGGCCGCGGCTGCACCTACGGGAGGCGCAGGGCGTCCTTGCGCTCGCCCGAGACCTGCCAGGGCTCCAGGATGAGCCCGTGGGAGGCGTCGGGCCGCAGGGCGGGGCGCGGGCGCGATGCCGGCTCGACCCCGTCTTCCCACCCCACGTGGCGGGTGAGGTGGAGGAACCCTCCCAGGGCGAGCAGCAGGGCCGCCGCGCTCGTGATGATGGCCACGGGATAAGGCAGGTTGCCCGCAAGCTCCTGCTGGCTGTACTTGATCACCATGATGAGCCCTTCCAGCACAAGGGCGATGCACACCGTGCTCACGAACCGAGACACGGTGCGGCGCAGCACCACGAGGATGTCGTCCCGGTCGTCGGGTCCCGCGTATTCCTTCTGGACGCCGAGGCCCAGCTCGAAGGTCGCCAGGGCGATGACCCCCATGTTGAGGGCCTTGAGGATCCCTTCGGCGAGAGTCTTGTCCGAGAAGAAGCTCTGGGCGAAGTGCTGGAGGGCGATCCCCCCCAGGGCCACCGAGAGGCCGAAGAAGGTGAGGGAGAAGACGAGCGCCATCAGGCGCCGAAAGCCGACGGGCATGGGGGACCTCCTGGGAAACCGTGCGTTGCGGATGCCCCCCCCGGCCGAGTCCCGCGTGACACGAGCAACCGCCGTGCCGTCCCGCCCCCCGGGCTGAAAAACCACGGCCCACGCGACGCCCGCCCCAGGAGAGAGGAGCCTTGCCGTCTCCCACCGGCGACAGGCGAGGGAGCGCGGGTGGCGAAAACCCCTTCCCGGCGCCCAGCCCGTCCGTCTCCGGACGGCGACACCGGGGCTCCGGCGCCCCCCTCGCCGCTATTCAGCCCTCGTGCTCGCGGTTTGCGAAGGGTCCCTCGTCCGGTTAGAGTGCACGCCACTCGTACCCACGGCCAGGAGGTGGAACTCGATGGATACCCTGCAATTCATTGCCCGGCGCAAGGAGACGGTGCTCCTGGACCCCAAGGACGGGAGTCCCAGGAAGATCCCCAGCGAGATCCGGATCGACCCCCTCACGGGCCGGACGGCGCGGATCTGCCACTTCATGAAGCTCCAGTGGCAGAAGCCCGATTTCGACAAGCTCGTGGCGGGCACCGAGTCCTGGTGCCCGTTTTGCCCCGAGCGGGTGCTGGCGGTGACGCCGTCCTTCCCCCCGGAGGTCCTGCCCGAAGGCCGCCTCCAGGCCGACGACATGGTGCTCTTTCCCAACCTCGCCCCCTACGACGCCGTGAGCGCCGTGGCCACCCTGGGGAGCCGTCACTTCACCCCCATGACCGAGCTCGGCGCCGAGCGGATCGCCCGGGCCTTCGGCCTGGCGCTCGCCTTCTTTCGCGGCCTCCACGCCCGGCGGCACCCCGAGTCGGTGTACCACCTGATCAACTGGAACCACATGCCCCCCGCCGGGAGCTCGCTGATCCACTCCCACCTCCAGGTCTTCGCGAGCTCCGACGCCCCGAATCTGATGCGCGCCGAGCTGGAAGCTGCCGCCGCGTACCGGGCCCGCGCGGGCTCGAACTACTGGGACGACCTGGTGCGGGCCGAGCAGGCCGACGGCCGGCGCTACCTGGGGGGCATCGGCCGCACCCAGTGGCTCGTCTCCTTCGCGCCCATGGGCGTCGCGGGAGACGTGGTGGCCGTGGTGGAGGGCGCCCGGGCGACCTTGGACCTCACGGAGCAGGACCTCGCCGACCTGGGGACCGGCCTGGCGCGAGTCATGAAGGCCTACGACGCCCTGGGGATCTACAGCTTCAACGCGAACCTCTTCACCGGGGCCCCGGGCGACGAGCACGCCCGGGTACACCTGGTGTTTTCTCCCCGAACCTTCTTCAATCAGGCCCTGGGGGCCACCGACGTGGGCGCCCTGCGAAATCTCTACAACGAGACCCTGTGCATGGCCTTTCCCGAGGAGATCGCCGACCTGCTCCGCCCCGGGTTCTGAACTTCCTCCGTGGGGGTTCCGACTTGCTCTTCTCCCCCGCAGTGGCAAGAGTACTTCCAAGCAGCGAAGCGGGCCCCGGCCCCCCCCGGCAAAGGAGATGACGACATGTCAAACGTCTACAAGTGCGAGAGCTGTGGAGCGGTGACGACGGAAAAGGGTCACCTGTGCAAGCCCCAGAAGGTGACCGACAAGTGCCAGTACTGCGGCGACACCGCCGAGACCGCCCGGCACGTGTGCAAGCCCATGCGGCAGAACCTGGAGTACGTGTGCGGCGCCTGCGGCCGTCCGGCCGAGCAGGCAGACCTCCTGTGCAAGCCACAGAAGATGAAGGGCTAGCACCCCAGATGCACGAGAGCCCCCGGAAGGGGGCTCTCGTGCATCTGGGGTGCGGGTTGCCCGTTGCGGGTTGCCCGTTGGAGCTGCCGGGCAGCCCGTCACGCCTCACGTTTCACGCTTCACGCTCCGTCACGCCTCGTACATCGCCCAGATGCCGCAGGGGCACACGCCGGCGCAGAAGCCGCAGCCGATGCACCGGTCGGGGTCCACGGCGTACTCGTACTCCCCGCCCCCCAGCTCCACGCGCGAGATCGCGCCCCAGTAGCAGGTGGCCTCGCACAGGTGGCAGTCGCGGCAGCTTGCGCAGGAGAGGCACTTGCCCCCCTCCCCGGCGCAGGTGCGGGAGAGGTCGCCCTGGCGGGAGCGCTCGTAGTACTGAAACTTGATCCGCTCGTAGGGGATGATCCGCTTGGTCTCCTCGTCGTACTCGGTCTTGGAGAGCAGGGAGTGGACATACCGGGCCACCTGCAAGCCGGCGCCGATGGCGTTGGTGATGAGGCCAGGCTTGGCCACGTCGCCGATGGCGAAGACCTTGGGGTCGGTGGTGCGGCCGACGGAATCGACCCGCACGAACCCCCGCTCCAGGTCGACCCCGGCGGGCCCCGCGGGGAGGTAGCCGAGCTCGGGGGTCTCCCCGATGGAGATGATGACCGTATCGGCGGGCAGGGAGGTGCCGTCCTTGAAGCGGATGGTTCGGGCCTCCCGGTCGTAGAGGTCGGTAAATTTGGGGTAGAGGATCTCCGTCCCCCGGGCCGCGGCCATCTTCTGCTCCTTGCCGAAGGAAGCGGGCTTCTGGATGTCCACCGCGGTCACCCGGGCGGCGCCGCAGTTGAAGGCCTCCACGCAGATGTCCATGCCCACGTTGCCCGCCCCGATCACCACCACGCTCTGGCCCGCGAGGTCCATGGGGTTGCGGGCGTTGAGCTCCTTCAAGAAGACGATGCCCGGGATCACGTGCTCGTAGCCGGGGAAGGGGATCGTCCGCGGGGAGTGGCAGCCGGTGGCGAGCAGCACCACGTCGTGGCCGCGGTGGATCTCCCGGTAGACCTCCCGGGTCACCTCCACGCCCGTGTGGACGTCGACCCCCAGGGAGGCGAAGCGGTCGATCTCCTTTTGCAGGATCTCCGCCGGGAGGCGCTCCTCGGGGATGCAGTAGTAGATCTTCCCCCCCAGGCGCTCCTCCCGCTCGTACAGGCTCACCCGGTACCCCTGGAGGGCGAGCTGGTAGGCGGCGGACATGCCCCCGGGGCCGCCGCCGAGCACCGCAATCTTCTCCGGCCGGGCCGCCGCGGGACGGGGGGCGGGCCGCTCCAGGCTCAGGCGCCCCAGGAACGAGACGTCCACCGGGTCCTTGAGGAACTGCTGCCGGGAGCAGTAGTCCATGCAGAGGTTCGGGCAGACGTAGCCGCACACGGTGCCGGGGAAGGGGGAATACTGCAGGACCAGGTCCAGGGCCTCCTCCTCCCGGCCCTCCCGGATGAGGCGGGTGCGCTGGTGGGTGGGGATGCCCGTGGGGCAGTACCCCGCACAGGGGGGCGCGTACTGGTCGTTCTCCCACCGGGGAACCTGGCGGCGCCCCTCACCCTGGGCCACGAAGGGCAGGATGGTGGTCTCGGTCTCCAAGTAGTCGGCGAAGATCCCGCCGCCCCCCACGCCCTTCTCCCACACGTTCTTCCGGAAGGCTACCATGGCGGGGCGCCCGGCGCGGGCGCGCTGCTCGCGCTCCTCGGGGCTGAGCGCCACGATTTTTCGCCAATCCTCCCGGCTGCGGGTCAGCGACTGGTAGAAGCTCAGCCGGTCGACGGCCTTGAGGAACGGCTTCATGTGCTTCGTGAGCCATTCCCAGTCGGCGTCGGTCACTGCACCGACGCGCACGTCCTCTTCCACCACCCCCTGGACCGGCCCCCGGAAGTAGATGGTGCCCCCCACCATGCCGGCGCAGGGCCGGTAGCCCAGGATGCTGTCGGGGTTTCGCGGGTTGACGCCGCACACCACGGCCACGCCCCCGGCCTTGAACTCCGCAAACGAGTCGCCCACGTCCCGGAAGTACCAGGACTGGATGGGCTCGAACCGGGGGTTGAACTTGGTCAGCGTGTCGCAGCGGGCGCCGCCGCTGCCCTGGACGTAGAGCCTGCCCTGGGCGCCGGCGTTGTGGGCGCCGTTGCCCACGTCGCCCAGCACCGTGACGGTGGCGCCGGTGTTGAGCCAGCCCACGTCGTCGGAAGCCGAGCCCTCCACCACGATCTCCGTGCCCGCCATGCCCATGCCGCCCACCCGCTGCCCCGGGGCCCCGGTGATGCGCACCTTCACCGACTCGGCCTGGGGCCAGATGCGGCCGCCGATGCCGTGCTGGCCGTCGGCCGAGACCTTGAGGCGGCGCTTGCCGCTGCGCACGGCCTCCTGGATCTGCTCGTCGAGCTCCTTGGTGGAGACCCGGCGGCCCTTAACCCTTCCTTTGATCTCGATCATGAAAGAGCTCCTGTTGGCTCCTGGTGTTCGTGCGGCCGGCGGGGCGTCCGACGGGTCAGACGCGCCCGACCCCCGCTAGCACGCGTACCCGATCTGGAGGCGCTGGGCCACCGCGGGGTCGTCCACGCTCAGGCCGTCGGACATCCCGATGGGGAGCTCGGTGGAGCGGCCCATGGGGGCGAAGATCTTCTTGAGCTCCCGGTCGGCCGCCACGAAGGTGTCCACCACCCGCTGAGCCACGTTGTCGGGATCGAGCCGCCGGTAGAGCTTGGGGTCCTGGGTGGTGATGCCCCGGGGGCACTTGCCCGTGTTGCAGATATTGCAGCGGTTTCGCTCGTCCCCCAGGCAGCCGGCGGCCGCCTGCATCACGTACTTGGCGCAGTCGGCTCCCGAGGCGCCCAGCATGATCAGCGCCGCGGCGTTGGCGACCAGGTTGCCGTGCTTGCCCACGCCCCCGGCCGCAAAGAGCGGCAGCTCGTTTTGCTTGCCGAGCTTCACGAGCGTCAGGTAGCACTCCCGCAGGTTCGAGGCGATGGGGTGGCCCATCTTGTCGAGGCTCACGTTGTAGGCGGCCCCCGTGCCTCCGTCCTCCCCGTCGATGGTCAGGGCCGCCGCAAAGGGGTTGCGGGCCAGGTTGTTCAGCACCGCGAGCGCCGTCTTGGTGCCGGAGATCTTGGGGTACACGGGCACCCGGAAACCAAACGCCAGGGACATGGAGGTGATCATCTTCGCCACGGCTTCTTCGATGGAGTACTTGGTCTGGTGGGTGGGCGGCGACGCCAGGTCGACGAATTCCGGCACCCCCCGGATGCGGGCGATGAGCTTCAAGACCTTGCTGGCCATGAGGAGCCCGCCGTCGCCGGGCTTCGCCCCCTGGCCGTACTTGATCTCGATGGCGGCGGGGTCGCACTGCATGTCGGGCACGGCCCGCAGGATCTCGTCCCACCCGAAGTAGCCCGAGGCAATCTGGAGTATGAAGTACTTGAGGAACGGGCTCTTGAGGAGCCTGGGGGGCATGCCGCCCTCGCCCGTGCACATCACCACGGGGAGCTTCTCCACCTCGTTGAGATACGCCACACCCTGGGCGAGCCCCTCCCACATGTGGGGGGAGAGGGCGCCCACCGACATGCCGCCGATGCGGATGGGGAAGATCTCCCGCACGGGGGGGATGAAGGGCGTGCCGTCCGGGACGAGGTCGTTGCCCTCGATCCGAAGGGGCAGGGCCTCGGGGGGCAGATTCCGGCCGAGATAGGTGCGCACCCGAAACTCGTGCCGGCCCGCGTCCAGCGCCGGGTCGGTGAGCATCGAGATGCGGGTGAACTTGAGCCGGTCCAGGGTGGAGGTGCCCGGGTCGTTGCGGCGTCCGCCCCGCTTGTAGGGCTCGCCCCCCTGGGTCACGTGCCACGCGAACTTGTTGGCCGGGTTGAACTCGGGCGCGATGGCGTCGTTGGGGCAC
This sequence comes from Thermodesulfobacteriota bacterium, assembly GCA_040756475.1. Lineage (NCBI taxonomy): Bacteria > Pseudomonadati > Thermodesulfobacteriota > Thermodesulfobacteriota bacterium. The sequence goes on along the minus strand of JBFLZB010000001.1, from coordinate 44,347 downwards.
ACGAGCCGGCAGGTAGCGCAGCCGATGCACCGGCGCTTCACGTCGGTGACCTGGCGCACGCCCGACACCACCTTGCGCACCGTGGTGGGCAAGGGGGCGGGTCCCGTGGACTCCACCACCCGCTTCTCGAAGACCCCGGGCTCGATGGCCTTCACAGGGCACACCGAGGTGCACCGGCCGCACCGGGTGCAGTGGGGGTCGTCCCAGCGGACGATGTAGGGAAGGTCGTTTAGGCTAAGCTGATGGTTGACGTCGAGCCGTCCCGCTGATTCCATACCTCGATCTCCTCCGCCCCGGGGCGCACGCTCACCAGGTCGTATTTCATCGGGAACACGTCTTTGTCCACGTCGCGGCCGGGCACCGCCGAGGCCAGCCCGCACACCTCGGACATGAGTCCCACCTTGCCGCGCACCCCCCCCACCACCCCGGGCCGCAGCTTCTTGGCATCCTGCACCATGAACACGGTGCCGTCCCCGTCGCAGCCGATGACGCAGTTGGGGCCGTCGATGGTGAGCATCCGCAGGCTGCGCTTCATGAGCCGCAGGGCGTCGCGGTCCTTGCGCCGCTCCATCTCCTCGTCCTTGAGGGGGGTGAGCACGTCCTTGTAATACTTGAGGGGGTACCCGAGCCTGCGCCGGGTGTAGTGCAGGATGTGGGCGAACACCTCGCTGTCGGAGTTGTAGCCCATGTAGGCGGGGTTGCCCCGGCTGGTCAGGTACTCGCGGATGGGGACGAACGCCGTGTTCTCGCCGTTGGTCATGGTGAACATCCCCTGGAGGAAGAAGGGGTGGCATGCGTAGAGGTTGATGGCGTAGTTGGTGTTCTGGCGCCCCTGGGCGAAGACGATCTTGGCCGGGATGGGCTTTGAGTCGAGGCCGAAGAACTCGCCCACCTCCAGGGGGTCCCCCACCTCCTTCAGGGTCACCACGTCGGGCCAGAAGCTGAAGACGATGATGGAGTCGTCGGCCTCCCCCATCTTGCGAAGCTCCACCCGGGTGCGGGTTAGAAACTCGGCCTTCTCCTCCCAGGGCCTGTCCTTCATCCGGTCGGGGTAGTCGAAGGCCTTGACGATGTAGCGGTCCCGCCGCCGGATGCTCATCCCCGGCTTGAGGGTGATGGAGGGGTCCCACAAGAGCTTCGTGCGGAACCCCTGGGCTACCATGTAGTCGTCGAGCTCGAAGTAGCCCCGCTCGGAGGTGATGCCGGAGAGGATGGGGAACTCCTTGATCCCTTCGAACTCACCCCCCAGGTCCCGAAGCGTCAACCCCAGGCCCGAGCCGTCGTGGCCCTCCTTCATGGTCTCCAGGGCCTGGACCGCCTCCATGGGCGAGAAGTACTGCGACGAAACGAGGGCACACAGTCGGCACATACGGGGTCTCCTTGCCGGGGTCGCGGTGCAGGGGCGCAGGCCGGCCCCCGCCGACTTGTAGCAAGGAACGGGCCAAGGTTGATTTGGAGGGAGTTTCCGGGGGCTCTGCGGGAGGGCGTACCGGCCGGGGCCGCGGATTTGCTCAACAACTAGGCATGCCCGGACGCCGACCACCCCCGCCGGGGCGGAGATGCGACCGACCAAGGGGGAGGAACTGTCCAGACTTTAGGCAGCCGCCCGGCCCATCCGGGGAACCGGGCATCGTTCCGGGTGTCAGCCGGCGCTCACCGAGACGAAGACCAGGCGGGTATCCGCCCGCATGCCGTGGACCTCCCCGGCCGGGGCAAAGACCACGGTGCCCGCCTCCACCGGGACCTCCTCCCCATCCCGCAGGAACCACCCGCGCCCCTGTTCGACGACCCACACGTGGTCCCCCGCGTGGGCGTGGGGGTGGATGTCTTGCCCAGATTCCAGGCACCACAAGGTGACCCGGGCGTGGGCCCCGTCGGCCAGGGAAACCTTGGACGCCTTCTCCGGAGAAAAAGAAGCGGCTTGGGCGACGCGGGCGATGTTCATTTGAAGGACTCCGTGCGGGAGCTAGGTACGAGGTGCGGGGAGTACGGTGGACAGGATGACAGGATACATAGGATAGGGACCGGAAGAGGAAAGAGGGCGCCCTCTCCGATCCGCCCCATCCTGTCCATCCTGTCATCCTGTCGAGGGGTCTTCTTCTCGGTGGCCAGCACCTCCGCGGCTCGCCTTCTCGGCCACCCCCGAGGTGCCGAAGCGGCGCTCCAGCTCCCGGGCGACCCGGTCGGGCGGAATGCCGCGGGCGCCCAGGAGCACCAGGCAGTGGAAGGCAAGGTCGGCGAGCTCGTAGACCAGGGCGTCCTCGTCCCCGGACTTGGCGGCCAGGATCGTCTCCACCGCCTCCTCCCCCACCTTCTGGAGGATCTTGTCCTCCCCCTTGCCCAGGAGCCGGCACACGTAGGAGTCGGGCTGGGGGTTCGCCTTCCGGTCGAGGATGACGTGGTAGATGCGGTCGAGGATGGGCATGGGGTTGTCCGTTGTCTGTTGTGTTTTCGGACCGATCGGTCGGATCGGTCGGATCTCACCCGTCACCCTTCACCCGCCCGTCACAGCCTCACGGGCACGCCGCGGGCGGCCAGCAGGCGCTTGACGTCGGCGATGGTGAGCTCACGGAAGTGGAAGATGCTCGCGGCCAGGGCGGCGTCGGCCTTGCCGGCAGTGAGGGCCTCCCACATGTGCTCGGCGTTGCCGGCGCCCCCCGAGGCGATCACGGGGATCTCCACCGCTTCCGACACCGCCCGGGTGAGCGGGATGTCGAAGCCGTCCTTGGTGCCGTCGGCGTCCATGCTGGTGAGCAGGATTTCGCCCGCCCCCAGGGCTTCCATGCGCCGGGCCCACTCCAGGGCGTCGATGCCGGTGGGGCGCCGGCCCCCGTGGGTGTACACCTCCCACCCTTCCCCCGGGCCGGGGCCGCGCCTCTTGGCGTCGATGGCCACGACGATGCACTGGGAGCCGAAGCGGCGCGAGGCCTCCTCCACGAACTCGGGCCGGTGCACCGCGGCGGTGTTCACCGAGACCTTGTCGGCACCGGCCAAAAGGAGCCCCCGCACGTCGGCGATCTCCCGGACCCCGCCTCCCACGGTCAGCGGCATGAAGACCCGCTCGGCGGTGGCCCGCACCACGTCGAGGATGATGGCGCGCTCGTCGCTGGAAGCCGTGATGTCGAGGAAGGTAAGCTCGTCGGCCCCCTGCTCGTCGTAGATGCGGGCCACCTCCACCGGGTCGCCCGCGTCCCGGAGGTTGACGAAATTCGTGCCCTTGACCACGCGGCCGGCGTTCACGTCGAGGCAGGGGATGATGCGTTTGGCGAGCATGGGGGTGGCTCGTTGTGTGTTGCGGGTTGCTCGTTGGGGTGACGATCCGGCACGACCCGTTCCACGGCTCACGTTCCCCAACGTGCAACGTGCAACGTGCCACGCCCAACGCGCCCTCCCCTCATGGGCCCGCTGCTCTGCGCACCACCGCCAAAGCCTGGGCCAGATCCAGTGTTCCTTCGTAAAGCGCGCGTCCGGTGATGACGCCGACGACGCCGTCGGCTTCCAGGGGGAGGAGGCGTTCGATGTCGGCGAGGTCGGAGACGCCGCCGGAAGCGATGACGGGGGCTCCGGCGTGGCGGGCGAACTCCGCGGTGGCTTCCCGATTCACGCCGGTTTGCATGCCGTCGCGCTCGATGTCGGTGAAGACGAACCCGGCGGCGCCCTGGCCGGCGAGCGTCCGGGCCAGGTCCACGGCCCGGGTGCGGGAGACTTCGGCCCAGCCGCGCACCGCCACGCAGCCATCCCGGGCGTCGATGCCCACCAGGACCCTGCCCGGATGGGCCGTCGACACGCGGCCCACCAGCGCCGGCTCCTCCAGGGCGGCCGTGCCCAGGATCACGTAGTCGAGGCCCTCGGCGAAGAGCCGCTCCGCCGTGGCCTCGTCCCGAATGCCTCCCCCGAGCTCCAGCTCCACATCCACGGCCCGCCGCACGGCCCGCACGGCCGCCAGGTTCTCCGGGCGGCCCGCGAAGGCCCCGTCGAGATCCACCAGGTGGATGCGGCGCGCCCCGAGCTCCGCCCAGCGCCGGGCCACCGCCGCCGGGTCGTCGCCGTAGACCGTGTCGTCCTCCATCCGCCCCTGGCGCAGGCGCACGCAGCGCCCCCCCTTCAAGTCGATCGCGGGAATCACGAGCACGGCGCCGCTCCCTTCTGCGCCTTCTCCCAGAAGGCCCTCAGGATCGCGAGCCCCACCCGCTGGCTCTTCTCCGGGTGGAACTGGCAGGCGTACAGGTTGTCCCGGGCCACGCTGGAAGCGAACTCCAGCCCGTAGGCGGTGGTGGTGGCCACTACCCCCGGGTCCTCGGGCACCGGATAGTAGGAGTGGACGAAGTAGACGTAGTCCCCCTCGGCCACCCCGGCGAGCACGTCCACGTCGCGCCGCTTGTGGAGACGGTTCCAGCCCATGTGGGGCACCTTGAGGCGCTGGTCTGCGTCGCGCAGTTCGTGGGGGAAGCGCACCACCCGCCCCCGCAGGAGCCCGAACCCCTCGGTGCGCCCGTGCTCCTCGCTCTCGTCGAAGAGGAGCTGGTAGCCCACGCAAATGCCCAGAAACGGCACCCCGGCGAGGATGCGGTCCCGCACCGGCTGAGCCAGCCCGAAGCTCTCGAGCTTCCCCATGCAGTCCCGAAACGCCCCCTGGCCCGGGAGCACCAGGGCCCGGGCGTCGCGCACCCGCGCCGGATCCCGCGTCACCACGGCCTCGGCCCCCAGGGACTCGAAGGCCTTCTGCACGCTGCGCAGGTTGCCGGAGTCGTAATCGACGATGATCAGCATGGGTCCGTGGTCCGTGGTCTGTGGTCCGTTGTCCGTTGTCCGTTGTCCGTTGTCCGTTGTCCGTTGTCCGTTGTCCGTTGTGGTTTCGGACCGATCGGTCGGATCGGACCGATCCGACTCTTTACCCGTCACCCGTCACCCGTCACCCGTCACCCGCCGCGCTTCACAGGCTGCCCTTGGTGGAGGGCACGCCCTGGCGGCGGGGGTCGGGTTGGGTGGCGCGATCCAGGGCGCGGGCAAAGGCCTTGAAGACGGCCTCGATCACGTGGTGGGCGTTGCGGCCCGAGGTCACCCGCACGTGCACGGTGGCGCCGGCGGCGCGGGCGAAGGCCTCGAAGAACTCCCGGAAGAGCTCGATGTCCACCTCCCCCACCTTGCCCGGCGCCAGGCCGTCGTCGTAGGAGAGGTGGGTGCGGCCGGAGAGGTCGAGCACCACTTGGGCCAGGGCCTCGTCCATGGGCACGGTGGCCTCCCCGTACCGGGCGATGCCCCGCCGGTCCCCCAACGCCCGTGACACGGCCTCCCCCAGGGCGATGCCCACGTCCTCCACGGTGTGGTGGAAGTCCACGTGGACGTCCCCCCGGGCGGCGGCCCCCAAGTCGAAGAACCCGTGCACCGCCACGTGGGTGAGCATGTGGTCCAGGAACCCGACCCCCGTCTCGATCCGCGCCGACCCGGTGCCGTCGAGGTCCAGCTCCACCCGGATCTCGGTCTCCTTCGTCTTCCTCTCGACCTCGGCCTTGCGGGACATGGGAACTCTCCGGGTGACGGGTGATGGGCTACAGGGCCCGAGCCTGGTCTTCATGGGACCGATGGGACTTATGGGACCTATGGGTGGAAGGAAACCCCCGAAGGCGGGCACTTTCCACCCATCCGTCCCATGGGTCC
>JBFLZB010000001.1:0-38589 GCA_040756475.1 Thermodesulfobacteriota bacterium | reverse complement strand
CTAGGCCTTCTCCAGCCTCATCTCCACCGCCCGGGCATGCGCCTCCAGGCCCTCGAGCCGGGCGAGGTGGGCCACGGGGCGGCCCAGGCGGCCCAGGGCGTCGCGCGAGAAGCAGACCAGGCTCGAGCGCTTCACGAAGTCCTCCACCCCCAGGGGGGAGAAGAATCGGGCGGTTCCCGCCGTGGGGAGAACGTGATTGGGGCCCGCCGCGTAGTCTCCCAGGGCCTCGGGCGTGTGGTGCCCCAGGAAGATGGCGCCCGCGTGGCGCACGAGGCCCAGGAGGTCCCAGGGACGCTCCACCGCGAGCTCCAGATGCTCTGGGGCGAACTCGTTGGCCAGCGCCACGGCCTCCTCCACGGTGTCCACCGCGAGGATTCCCCCCTTGGCCTCCCAGCTCCGGCGCGCCTCGTCGCCCCGGGCCAGCAGGCCGAGCTGGCGCTCCACCTCCCGGGACACCCGGGCGCCGAAGTCGGCGTCAGTGGTGACGAGCACCGCCGTGGCCATGGCGTCGTGCTCGGCCTGGCTCAGGAGATCCGCCGCCAGGTGGGCCGGCTCCCCCGAGCCGTCGTTCACCAGCAGGATCTCGCTGGGGCCCGCCACCATGTCGATATCCACGCGACCGTACACCAGCCGTTTGGCCGTGGCCACGTAGATGTTGCCCGGGCCCACGATCTTGTCCACCCGGGGAATCGACGCCGTGCCGAAGGCGAGCGCCGCCACGGCCTGGGCGCCTCCCACCCGGTACACCTCGCGCACGCCCGCGAGCCAGGCGGTCCCCAGCACGTGGCGGTTCACCTCGCCCCCGGGGGTCGGGCTCACCAGGGCGAGCCGCTCCACCCCGGCCACCAGCGCTGGGACGGCGTTCATGAGCACGCTGGAGGGGTAGCTCGCCTTGCCCCCGGGCACATAGAGCCCCACCGCCGCCAGAGGGGTGACCCGCTGGCCCAGGATCACCCCCTCCTCCTCCACGATCCAGGAGCGCTCCCGCTGGCGCTCGTGGAAGGCCCGGATGCGCCGGGCCGCGAGCTCCAGCGCCTCCCGGTCGTCGGCGGGCAGCGAGAGCCACGCCCGCTCCAGGTCCTCCTCGCGCACCCGCAGCTCTTCCGGAGCGAGCGCCATCCGGTCGAAGCGGGCGGTGTACTCCACCAAGGCAGCGTCCCCCCGGGCCGCCACGTCGTCGAGGATCCCCCGCACCGCGGTCTCGGCCGAGGCGGCGTCGTCCGCGCCCCGGTCCACGAGCCCCCGCCAGGCGTCCTCGAACCCAGGCTCTCCCCGGCGAAACACGGGCTTCATCGCGGCTCCGCCAGGCGCGCCCGAAACGCTCGGATCAAATCGGCGACGGCGTCGGTGCGGGTCTTCATGCTTCCCCGGTTCACGATGAGCCGGCAGGTGGACTCCAGGATCGTCTCCACCTCCACCAGGCCGTTCTGGCGCAGGGTCTCCCCGGTGCTCACCAGGTCCACGATCTGCTCCGAGAGGCCCACCAGGGGTGCGAGCTCGATGGAGCCGTAGAGCTTGATGATCTCCACCTGCACCCCGCGGGACCGGAAGTGGGCCTCGGCCAGCCGCGGGTACTTGGTGGCCACCCGCACCCGAGACCACGCACCGGCCCCCCGCTCCCGGGCGGCAGCGGGCTCGGCCACCACCAGCCGGCAGTACCCGAACCCCAGGTCCAGGGGCTCGTAGACCTCCGGCTCCTCCTCCAGGAGCACGTCCTTGCCGACAACGCCCAGGTCGGCCGCCCCGTGCTCCACGTAGGTGGCCACGTCCTGACTGCGCACCACCAGGAACCGGTAGCCGGGGACGTCGAAGACGAGCCGCCGGGAGTCGTCGAGCACGTGGGTGCACGGCACCCCGCAGCTCTCCAGGAGGGCCAGGGTATCGCGCAAGATCCTGCCCTTGGGCAGGGCGAGAGTCAAGGTGTGGGGCATGGGGTTGGCTCGTTGCGGGTTGTGGGTTGGGGGTTGGGGGTATGTGGGTTGCTCGTTGCGGGTTGCTCGTTGGGGGTGGTCCGTTGGAGTGCTCGCACTACTGCTCACGGTTCACGCCGCCCGCGGCCAACGGCCCGCGGCCAACTGCCAACGTGCAACCCGCAACCCGCAACGTGCAACCTCCTCACTCCTTCACGCGCCGGATGTTCGCTCCCAGGCCGGCGAGCTTCGTCTCCAGGGCTTCGTAGCCGCGGTCCAGGTGGTAGACGCGGGAGACGACCGTGGTGCCCTCGGCGGCCAGGCCGGCCAGAACCAGGGCCGCGCTGGCCCGCAGGTCGGTGGCCATGACCCGGGCGCCCGAGAGCCGTTCGACGCCGCGCACCACGGCGGTGGCGCCCTCGGCCGCGATGTCGGCTCCCATGCGGTTGAGCTCGGAGACGTGCATGAACCGGTTCTCGAAGACCTTCTCCGTGATGACCGAGAGCCCCCGGCCCCGGGCCATGAGGGCCATGAACTGGGCTTGCATGTCGGTGGGGAAGCCCGGATAGGGGCTGGTGCGCACATCCACGCTGCGGGCGGGGGGCCGGCCCCGCACGGCGATCCCTCCCGCGGTGGGCTCCACCTCGGCTCCGGCCTCCCGGAGCTTCGCCAGCAGGGCGTCCAGGTGGTCGGCCCGGGCGCCTTCCACGACCACCTCGCCGCCGCACAGGGCGGCGGCCACCAGGAGGGTTCCGGCCTCGATGCGGTCCGCAATGGGCTCGTGGTCGAAGGGGGCGAGTTCCTCGACCCCTTCGATCTCCAGGAGTGCCGTGCCTGCGCCCCGGATGCGGGCCCCCATCTTCCCCAGGCACTCCAGCAGGTCCACCACCTCGGGCTCCCGGGCCGCGTTCTCGATCACGGTGGTGCCCCGGGCCAGGCACGCCGCCATGGCCAGGTTCTCGGTGCCGGTCACCGTGGGGAGGTCGAGCACGATGCGCCCCCCCACCAGGCGGTCGGCCTCCACCTCCACGTAGCCGTGGTCCAGGCGCACCCGGGCTCCCAGGGCCTCGAGCCCCTTCAAGTGCAGGTTGATGGGCCGCGCGCCGATGGCGCACCCTCCCGGAAGGCTCACCCGGGCCCGCCCGAAACGCCCCACCAGCGGCCCCAGCACGAGCACCGAGGCCCGCATGGTCTTGACCAGCTCGTAGGGCGCTTCCCGGCCCCCCACCTCGGAAGCGTCGGCCCGGAGCCCCCCCCCTTTTTCGATCTCGACCCGGGCCCCCAGGTGCTGGAGCAGGCGGCCCAGGGTGCGCACGTCGGCCAGCCGCGGCACCTGCCGCAGCCGGCTCGCCCCCGGCGCCAGCAGCGCCGCCGCCATGAGCGGGAGCACGGCGTTCTTGGCCGGGCTCACCGCCACCGCCCCCGACAGGGGGGCACCGCCTTCGATCACCAGGGCATCCATGGGGAACCTGTCGGTTGCATGTTGCGCGTTGCGGGTTGCAGGTTGAAGTTTCGGACCGATCCGTCGGATCCGACCGATCGGTCCGATCTGAAACGTCACCCGTCACTCGTCACTCGTCACCCGTCACCCGTCCCTCTTCTCCGCCACGGCCACCCGGGGGCGGCCGGCCAGGTCGGGGACGAGGGTCATGTCTTCGTAGCCCCCGGCGTCGCGGAAGATCCGCCCCACGGCCCCCTCCTGGCCCGCGCCGAACTCCACCGCCGCGAAGCCTCCGGGCGCCAGGAACGCCCGGGCCCCGGCCGCGATGCGGCGGATGACGTCCAGGCCGTCGGGGCCGCCGTCGAGCGCGAGGCGGGGGTCGAAGCGGGAGACCTCCGGCTCCAGGCCGCCCAGCTCCCCGGTGGGGATGTAGGGAGGGTTGGCGACCACGGCGTCGAACGACTCCTCCGACCCCGCCAGGGGTGCGAAGAGGTCGCCCCGGCGCAGGTCCAGCCGGTCCCCTACCCCGTGGCGTGCGGCGTTGACCGCGGCCACCTCCAGCGCCCCCGTCGAGACGTCCACGGCCACGCCGGTCCACCCCGGGTGCTCCACCAGGAGGGCCACCGCCACCGCGCCCGAGCCCGTGCCCAGGTCGGCCAGGCGCCCGGCGCCGCCCATCCGGGCCAGGGCGGCCTCCACGAGCACCTCGGTCTCCGGCCGGGGCACCAGCACCCGCGCGTCCACGGCAAAGGACAGGGACCAGAACTCCCGCGAGCCCGTGATGTGGGCCACGGGTTCGCGCCGCGCCCGCCGCCGCACGGCCTCCCGATAGGCGTCCACCTCGGCGGCGGCCAGGGGCTTGTCGAACTGGAGGTAGAGCTGGATGCGCGGCACCCCGAGCACGTGGGCCAGGAGGACCTCGGCATCGAGCCGGGGGTTCGAGACCCCCTTGCCCGCCAGGTACGCGGCAGAGCGTCGCACCAGCTCCAGGGGGGCGTGTTCCACCGGCGTCATCCCTTGCCGCGGGAGAGGGCCTCGGCCTGTGCTTCGGCGCTCAAGGCCTCCAGCAGGGGTTCCACGTCCCCCTCCAGGACCTCCTCCAGGCGGTGCAGGGTCAGGTTGATGCGATGGTCGGTCACCCGGTTCTGGGGAAAGTTGTAGGTGCGGATGCGCTCGCTGCGGTCCCCGCTCCCCACCAGGGAACGGCGCTCGTCGCTGCGCTCCCGATCCGCCTCCTGCTGGGCCGCCTCGAAGAGGCGCGCCCGCAGGATCTGCATGGCCCGCGCCCGGTTCTTGTGCTGGGACTTCTCGTCCTGGCAGCTCACCACGATCCCCGTGGGCAGATGGGTCAGGCGCACCGCCGACTCGGTCTTGTTCACGTGCTGGCCGCCGGCCCCCCCCGCCCGGAAGACGTCCATCTTGAGATCTTCGGGCCGCACGTCCACGTCCACCTCGTCGGCCTCGGGCAGCACCGCCACCGTCACCGCCGAGGTGTGGATGCGCCCCGAGGACTCGGTGGCCGGCACCCGCTGCACCCGGTGGGCCCCGCTCTCGTACTTGAGGCGGCTGTAGACCCGGTCGCCCCGGATGAGGGCCACCACCTCCTTGAGGCCCCCGATGCCGGTGGGGTTGGAGCTGAGCTCCTCCACCTGCCACCCCCGGGACTCGGCGTACCGGCAGTACATCCGAAAGAGGTCGGCCGCGAAGAGCGCCGCCTCCTCGCCCCCGGTGCCGGCGCGGATCTCGAGGATGACGTTCTTCTCGTCCAGGGGATCCCTGGGCAGGAGCAACGTCTTAAGCCGGGCCTCGGAGCACTCCAGGAGCCCCTCGGCTTCCGCCAGATCCTCCCGGGCCAGGTCTCGGAATTCCGGGTCCGACAGGAGGCCGCGGGCTCCCTCCACCCGAGCCAGGAGCCCCCGGTAGGCCCGGATCTCCCCCACCAGCTCTTGGAGCTCGGCGTGCTCCCGGGTGAGACTGCGATACGACTCCAGGTCGGAGAGGGCCGTCGGGTCCGAGAGCTCCCGGTTGAGCTTCTCGAAGCGGTCCTCCACCTGGGAGAGTTTGGAGAGGAGATCCAAGGGGATTACCTGCCGGCCCCGGTCACGGCGCCAGGGCGGCGGCGAGGTCCCGGCGGACCTCGTCGGGCTGGCCGCAGGAGTAGGCGCCTTCGGGGCACTTCCCGGACACGCACCCGGGACCGGCCCCCTGGAAGAGCCCCGGGGCGAGGGGCTGCACGGCCCGGAGCATGCCCAGGGCGAGGTCGCGGATCTCCCACTGGGCCCGGCGGCACAGCCGCAGGCCGAAGAAGTGGCGCAGCTCGCGGGCGTTCATCGACACGACGATCTTGGTCTCGCAGGCGTTGGGGAGGAGGTAGCGGGCGTCCTCGGGGGATACCCCGTCGTCCACCATGCGGGCGTAGCACGCCCAGAGGTCTTCGAGCTTCTCCCGGAAGAGGGGCCCGTGCACCGGATGGGCGTCCACGGCCGGGGGCACCACGGCCCGCACCTCGCGCAGCCGCACGTAGCGCTGGCTCTGCTGGGAGTAGGACGCCAGCCGGTGGCGGACGAGCTGGTGGGAGCACGCCCGGCTGATCCCCTCCACCCCGAGCACGAAGTGGGCGTGCTCCAGGGCCGAGAGGTGCCCCATGGCCCGCAGCTTCGCGAGGAGCTCCCCCACCTCGGCGTCGGACAGTCCCTGGTGGAGCTCCTCGACCCCCCGCGGCGAGTAGCACAGCCGCGCGGCCAGGGCCACGGTGCGCTCCGGGTCGGGCGTGTGGCCCAGCACCCGGACCGAGGGCCCCATCGCGGCCCCTACTTCTGCTTGCCGTACTTGCGCAGGAAGCGGTCGACACGGCCCGCGGTGTCGAGCATCTTCTCCTTGCCGGTATAGAACGGGTGGCACTCGGCGCAGATTTCGGTCTTGATCTCCGCCCGGGTCGAGCGGGTCTCGAAGGTGTTCCCGCAGGTGCAGTTGACGACTGCCTTTTCGTACTTGGGGTGGATGGCGTCCTTCATGGCGTCTCCTCGAGCAGCCCCCCTTGAGGGCCTGGATGTTCCGGGACCGCAGAGAATAGCACCCGAGTCCCTCGGGGGGCAAGATGCGGTTCGGTGCAAGAAAGGGCGGGGGGCTCCGTGGCCCCCCCCTCTTGCCCAATCGCCCGGTCGCTCCATCGATCGGCCGCGCCAACTGCGCCACGCCCGAGCGGGCATCGAGAGCCGCCTGCGGCGACGCGCCCCGGAGCAAATCGAGGCGCAGTCTCCGTCGTGACGGAACGAGCAGGGTAGAAGTCGGGTTTCCCGCGCGCCTCAGCCGGGGTCGCGCCCCGGAGCCGGTCCCTCCGGGGCGCCCTCCCTGGGAATGCCCCGTTGCTCCGCGCGGTCGCACAGGTCTTGGATAGTCGCCCCGCCGAAGATCTCGCCGATCCGGCGCCCGGCCTCGGCCCACACCAGGCGCGCGGGACAGCGGTCTACCGAGGGGCAGCCGGGCTCGGGGCTGCCCGCACCGGGGCTCTCCTCGCACTCGAGGCACGGCACCAGGGCCAGGGGGCCCTCCGTCGCGAGCATGAGGTCGTGAACGCTGCATGCCTCGGGAGCCTTGGTGAGGAAGTACCCCCCCCGCGGCCCCCGCTTGCTCCCCACGAGCCCCGCCCGGGTGAGCTTGTGGAGAATCTGCTCCAGGTAACGCGCGCTGATCCGCTGCCGTCGGGAGATCTCTCCCACCGTCACCGGCCGCCCGTTTCCGTGGTAGGCCATGTCGAAGACCGCACGAAGCGCGTAGCGCACCCGAGTGCCCACCTGCATGACCCACCCCTTTTGTGTAGCGGTTCACTTGGGGAACGTGGATAACACGGCCATCCCGGGGTGTCAACAATAACCGAACGGGAGTTGCAATCCAGAGGGAACCAGGAGCTCGATCCCCGCGGGACGCGCAGCGGGGGCGAGGGGGAACCCGCCTAGTCCGCCTCGGAGCACACCTGCCGGAACCGGGGTTCCAGATCCAGGTCGGTGCTCCGCTCGGGGGTGTGGCACCGGGCACAGGAGACCAGCAGCCCCCGGCCCGCCAGGAGCTTCTCTCCCCCTTCGGACTGGACGTGCAGGGAGCCGGGGCCGTGGCAGGCCTCGCACTGCACGTTGGTGAACCCCTCCAGGGCCTTCCAGTCGATCACGTCCCCCTCGCACTCGAAGGCCACCGCGTGACACACGACGCACTCGGGGTCGAATTGGCGCTTTCGGGTGGCGAGGGTCTCGTAGGCCTTGGCGTGGCGGGTATCGAGCCAGGCCCGGTAGCGGGCGGGGTGGCAGGTGCGGCAGGAGGCGATCCCCACGTACTCCTTGCCGCAGTCGGGGTCCTCCGGCACGGGCGCTTCGGCCGCCTGCCTCTCCTGGAGCACCGAGAGCTCCTTCAGGGTGCGGGTCACCAGGGGGCCCACCACCGGGTGGTCCGGCATCTCCACCAAGAGCTGCACAAAGCCGTGGCGAAAGAGGAACTCGCCCACCGCGGTACCCCGGACCCCCGTGGGCTCCCTCCCTCCGCGGTACACCTCCAGCCGTCCCACGGACCTCCCGCCCCGGTCCAACTGGGTGAGAAACGAGCTCTGCACGGTGATGGGCAGGGTGATCTGGTTTCGCTGGTCGCTGCCGACGATGAGGTGGATCGGGTCTTCGAGCATGGCCATGCGCCGCTTGGAGCGGCTGGTCATGTCGGTGAGGAGCACGATGAGGTCGGCACCCTTCGCCCGGAGTTCGGCCACCGTGGCCCGCGCCGTCTCCAGGGGGTCCTTGACCGCGAACTTGTGACTGGCGGGGATCTTGTCCTTCTTCAAGGAGGAGTCGACCAGGCCGAAGATCCCCACCTTCATCCCCCCCGCCTGCACCAGGACGTAGGGACGAAAGAGAAGCCTGCCGTGGGGGTCGACGAGGTTCGCCGAGACAAACGGGAAGGGGAGCCGGGACTGCTGCTCGAGGAGATAGTCCACCCCCAGGGAGAGGTCGTAGGCCCCCACGTTGAAGGCCGCGCAGCCCATCTTCCCGGTGGAGGCGAGGATCAGGTCGGCGGTCACCCGGGCGGCCGGCACCCGGTCGGGGGGGAGGTGCTCCCGCTTGAAGAGGGCGTTTCCCGCGTTGACGAAGACGACGGGGGAACCCTCTCCTCGAACGGCATCCAGATACGTCGCGCGCTTGGCCAGACCGCCTCGCGGGTACTTCTGTCACCCGCAGGGGCTGATCTCTCCGCGCTCGTCGGCGGAGTACACGAGCACCGCAGCGGGCCCCCCCTCGGGGGAGGCGGCCCACCCAGCATGGGGCAGGAGAGCGGCCGCGGCCGCCGCCAAGAGTGCTGCAAGGATCCAAGGCATGGGGTCCTCCCAAGAGAAAAGCGCTCGAGGGGCCGTCTCGCGGCCGCCCCGGTGGGACGACTGTAACAAACCTTCCGACGCAGACACAACGCCGCGCCCGTGGTTCACGGTTTCCACTCCTCTACGACTCTGGATTGCCCCGACTCTGGATTGCCCCTTGCGCCCGGCCCGTTTTCTATGTTAGTTCCCACCGGAAACGGGGGGCAGACGAAGAATGGTTTTTGCCTTTTGTTTCAAGCGTTTCAAGTGTTTCTCAGACCCTAGGCCACGGTTTCCGCTGCGGAGGGAGCAGGGATGTTTCGAGAAATGTGGGTCGCGCTTCGCCACTTCATCCACGACTTCTTCGGGGCGGCCCTCCGGGGCGCCCGCCGCAACCGCAAGGGGTTGCTGGTATTCCTCGGCCTATCCTTCGTCGGGGTGGTCGTGCTGGCCATCGTCTTGCTGCAGGCGACGGCGTCGCCCAAGTTCTGCGGGTCGTGTCACATCATGGACACCTACATCGAGTCGTGGGAGGTGTCCACCCACAGCCAGGTGGGGTGCATGGAGTGCCACTTCGAGCCGGGCCTCAAGGGCGCGCTCTGGGGCAAGTGGAAGGCCCAGAGCCACGTGGTCATGATGATCACCGGCATGGCCCCGCCCCGGCCCCACACCCAGATCAGCGACGTGAGCTGCCTGCGCCAGGGCTGCCACTCCACCGAGGAGCTCGCCCAGTCCGAGCTCACCTACAAGGGCGTGAAGTTCAGCCACGGCAGCCACCTGGGGGACCTGCGGCGGGTCAGCCAGCTGCGCTGCGTGACGTGCCACTCCCAGATCGTCCAGGGCGAGCACCTCACGGTCACCGAGAGCACCTGCTTCATCTGCCACTTCTACGACCGGGAGACCGCAGGGCACCTGGCCGACTGCGAGACCTGCCACGTCCAGACCAAGGCCAAGATCTACATCGACGCCAACATCAGCCTGCCCTTCGTCCACCAGGACTACCTGGACCGCGGCGTCCTGTGCGGCCAGTGCCACTTCGACATCGTCTTCGGCGACGGGCACCTCAAGGACAACATCTGCGTCCAGTGCCACGCCGAGCCCCGCATCCTCCTGGGCCAGTACACCCCGGCCGAGATCCACAAGGACCACGTCACCGACCACAAGGTGGAGTGCTTCCGCTGCCACAGCGAGATCTACCACGGCATCCCCCGCCCCACGAGCCCCCACTTGCAGGTGCAGACCGCCGCCGGCGAGCCGGGCCGAGCGCCGGGACCGCGAGGTTTCAGCGCCTACCACTACGACACCAACTGCGTGAAGTGTCACTCCTTCGACCAGCACCGGGCCAAGCGTCTCCTGTACATGGGCACCGGCGCCGCCGAGGTGGCCGACGTCCCCAGCCCCATGTACCTGGCCCACGCCGACTGCGGGAGCTGCCACATCGCGCTCACCCGCACGCCCGAGGGCGTGCAGCAGACCCTGCGCCTCACGTACGACGAGGTCATCAAGTCCTGCTCCGACTGCCACGGCGCCGGGTACGACGATATGGCCAAGCACTGGAAGACGATCCTCACGGAGGAGCTCCAGAAGGCCGAAGCGGCCGTGGCCGAGGCCCGCAAGGAGGTCGAGCGCAACCGCAAGGCCGAGGGCGCACCGGCCGCCAAGAAGCTCCTGGAGGTGGCGGAGCAGAACCTCACCTTCTCCCGCGACGGCAGGGGCCTGCACAACATGGACTACGTGCTCAAGGTGCTCGGCGAAGTGCGCGACCGCGCGGAGAAGGCCAAGGAGCTGGTGATCCCCCGCTACCTGGCGCAACCCGTGGTCATGCCCACCGGGTGCGTGCAGCTGTGCCACTCCTGCGTGGAGTGCATCGAGACCGACACCGTGCCCTTCGGCAACGTCCAGTTCCCCCACGACATCCACCAGGAAGAGGGCCTCGACTGCCTCGACTGTCACACGTCCCGGGAGCAGCACGGCCTGACGTTCCTGAAGAACTGCAACGAGTGCCATCACGGCTCGGGCGCCGGCGCCGTGGAGTGCCAGGACTGCCACGTGGACAACCACAACCTCTACCAGGGCCAGAACGCCTGCGACGAGGTCAGTTGCGACGTGCGCGGCGAGAAGAACCCCATGGCCGACGCGGTGAGCTGCCAGGAGTGCCACACGGAAGTGCTCGACGACAAGCCGTCCACCCTGGAGGCCATCAAGATCACCTGCGTCGAGTGCCACGACGACAGCTACGCCGCCATGGTGGATCAGGACAAGGCAGCCGTGGCCCAACTGCCCATCGACGAGCTGCGCACCCTGCACCGCGAGACCCAGGCCATGGTCCTCCAGGCCATCCGCGAGGGCCGGTACACCTACGACACCCAGGATCTCCTCAACGCCGCCGAGAAGAACCTCAAGCTCTTCGAGACGGGCAACCCCGTCCACAACCCGGTCTTCTCGAAGGAGCTCCTCGATCGGGTGCGGGACCTGATCCAGCAGGCCCGCAAGACCCTCCAGACCCACACCACGATCCGAACCCTCCCGAAGGAGGCGTACCGCTAGCCGCCGAGAGGTTTCCGGGGGGTGGGCGCACGACGCAACGATCGAGAGGGGTGGCCCGGTGCCACCCCTCTCTGCGTAGGGAATACCGGCTCGCGAGGCCGACCCTCAGATCGTCGAGGCACGACGGTTGCCTTCCGCTTCTGCTCGGTCGAAATCAAAATCGAAATGGGCGTAACCGGTCGCCCGCTCTGGTCACGCAGCATTGGCCAACGGATGGTCAGCGGGCTGCGGAGCGTTGGGGTAGAGTCGCTGGCCCTCGCGCTCGATCCGGTAGGCGGTGAACTCGTCCCAGAGGCCGCTGAGGTGGGCGCTACGTAGATGCAGCATCGATTGGGTCCCGGCCGGGAACTGCTGAGTTGCCATGGAATTGCCACCCCCGAGATTCCGTTCAAATTAGACGCAAACTGTTGTACTATTCAGCCGCAGCTGGGCAATTGGAACAAACGAGAGTCCGCGTGACGCTTTTGCTCGCGGCGAGAGGGAGAAGTTCTGCGATGCATCGAGTACCGGCCCAAGTGGAAAACCCAGAACTCGTCAAGAAACGGCACGAACAGATTTACAACGCCGTGGCGGAACTCTTCGGGAAGGACGGCTATCCCAACACAAGCATGCGCGACATCGCGAAGGCCTCAGGAATCAATTTGTCATATCTATACAAATACGTTTCGTCAAAGAACGACGTGCTTTACATATTCTACGAGGGCGTAAGCCGAATATACGAGGATACATACAAGAAACTTGCACACCCTACAGACATGGATGCGGTCGAACAATTGCGGGAATTCATTCGAGATATTCTTACCATCGTGCACGAAAACAAGTTCGTACTCCGCTCCATGTGGACCGAGACCCGACATCTCGAGCCGGAATGGCTGAAACTCGTCCTCGCCAAGGAATCCTACATCGTGGAGTGCGTGGAGAAGCTGGTGATGAGGGGAATTGATCAAGGAAGATTTGCCGTACGCGATTCGTTCATGACCGCCAATCTGATTCAATACATGATGTTCGTGGAGCCCATGAAGTGGTGGAACTTAAAGAGGCGATACTCGGTCGACGACATGATTCGAGAGGTGACGAACTTCATTTTGAGGGCACTCGGAGTACCGGAAGACACATCGCCCTCCGCCGGAGCATGATATTCCGTGGGATTCTCGTGAGGACGGGCGCGAAGCCCAGAGCGGGAGCGGGATCGCCCTGGAAGCCGTGTCCAGGGTTCTATCGCGATCCCGGTGCATCCCAGGTTTCGCGGCAACACCCAGCGCGCGTTCGGGACCCCGTGCTACCCCTGGCGCGCCCCCCCGGCAGGTAGCCCCTCTAGCGCTCCAGCTCGAGCAAGGTCGCCATCCCCATGCCGCCTCCGACGCAGAGAGTGGCAATCCCGTACTGCTCCTGTCTTCGGCGCATCTCATAGAGCAGGCTCACCACCAGGCGCAGCCCCGTGCAACCCACCGGGTGTCCGAGCCCGATGCCGCTCCCGTTGACGTTGACCTTTTCCCGCTCGAGCCCCAGCCCCTTCTCGCAGGCCAGATACTGTGCGGCGAAGGCCTCGTTGATCTCCATGAGGCCGACGGCTTCCAAGGACACCCCCGTCTTGTCCAGGAGCTTCCTCGTGGCGGGAACGGGCCCATAGCCCATGAGGTCCGGGGCTACGCCCGCGCTCGCCTGGGCGACCACCCGGGCCAACGGCTGGAGTCCGAGCTCGCCGGCCTTGGCACGGGACATGACCACCGCGGCCGCGGCGGCGTCGTTGATCCCGGAGGCGTTTCCCGCCGTGACCGTACCTGTCTTCCGAAACGCCGGCCTGAGGCCGGAGAGGTCTTCCATCGTCAGGCCCCATCGCGGGTGTTCGTCGGTGTCGACCACCCGCTCGCCCATCTTCTCTTTCAGCACAACCGGAACGATCTCGTCCCGGAACCGGCCCGCCTGGATCGCGCCTTGCGCATTCCGGTGGCTGCGCAGGGCCACCTCATCCTGTTCCTGGCGTGAGATCGCATACTTGTCGGCGAGCCTCTCGGCCGTCTCCCCCATGATGTAGCCCGGGCCGAGGAGGTGGCTCCCCGAGTAGAGCAACTCCCAGATCGTGTCCGTCATTTCTCCGTGCATCAGGCGCTGGCCCCACCGCGCGCTCTTGAGCACGTAGGGCGCACTCGACATGGACTCGGCACCCACGACGAGGACCACATCCGAATCCCCGGCCAGGATCTGCGTGCGCGCCGAAGAGAGCGCCTGCATGGAGGAGGAGCACTGCTTCTGCACCGTGTAGGCAGGAACCTCTACCGGGATGCCGATGGAGAGCGCCGCGGTGCGGGCCGTGTTGGCCTCGTCGATGCACTGGATGCAGTCCCCGGCGATCACTTCATCGAGGGCGCCCTTGTCGACCCCCGCTCTTCGGATCGCTTCCTCCATGGCGATGCCCGCCAACTGGTGCGTCCGAAGGTCCTTGAGCCCTCCGCCGAACTTCCCGATGGCCGTGCGGCAGGCGCTCACGATCACGACGTCCCGATCCCTTTGCTCGAGTGCAGTCATGGCAACCTCCTCATCTCGGAGCGGCGGCGCCCCTCACACCACCCAACGTTCGGCCTCGACGAGCCTCGACGCGATGACCTCCCGCAGGGCGACCGTATCCGCAGGTACCCGCTCGAGCAGGGCGCCGAGGCGGGAGGCCGCCCCCGCCTCGCCCATGGCCACCAGGGCCTGCCGCGCCGACGCCTCCGCCTTCTCGGCGGCCTCCTCACACACGACGCAGGCCGCCGCCGTCGCAAGCCCGGACGACTCCACACGCCTCTCGGCGGCCTTGCTCGCCCGCAGCCAGGCCGACTCGGCGAGAAACGCCGCCAGGACCAGGTCGGCGACCCGCAGCTGAATCGCCTGCTGGCTCGAGAGACCTGCGCCGTACTTCTCCGACGCCAGCCCGAGCACGTGCACGCACAGTTCCTTGAGGTTTCCCACGACCCGCGCGGCCGCACCCAATCCCGCCGGCGGCGGAGCGCTGGCCCCGCCACCCCGCGGGGAGGGCCGGCCAACGGCAGCGAAGGCCTCCGCCAGGGGCAGATCGCCGACGGAGGCCTTGCGCAGCAACATGGTCGGGACGAGCATTCGATTGATCTCGTTGGTTCCCTCGTAGATGCGGTTGATGCGGCTGTCCCGGTAGTAGCGCTCCACCGGGTAGTCCGCGCAGTAGCCGTACCCGCCAAAGCACTGGACCGCCTCATCGACCACTTCGTCGAGGACCTCGGAGCCAAGCACCTTCACCAGGGCGCACTCGACGCTGTACTCCTCGATCGAGCGCAGCTCGGCCTCCCCGTGGTCGTCGCTGCCCCACAGGAGCAGACCGTCGATGAGCCCGACGGTGCGGTAGGTGGCGGCCTCGAGGGCATAGATTCGCGTGTACATCCGTCCCAGCTTCTCCCGGATCGCCCCGAACTCCGCGAGCCGCCGGCCAAACTGCTTGCGCTCCAGGCAGTACGCCAGCGCCTGCTCGAGCGCCCGCTTGCCCGCCCCCACCCCCACCGCTCCGAGCTTGAAACGGCCGATGTTCAGGATGTTGAAGGCGATCTTGTGCCCCCGGCCGATCTCGCCGAGCACGTCTGTTACGGGCACCTTCGCGTCCTCCAGGAACACCGAGCAGGTGGTCGACCCGTGCAGACCCATCTTCTTCTCGTCGGAGCCGAGGGAAAGCCCCGGGGTTCTCCGATCGACGAGGAAGGCCGTGAAGTGCTGCCCGTCCACCTTCGCGAAGACGATCAGCACGTCCGCGATCCGGGCGTTCGTGATGAACTGTTTGGTGCCGTTGAGGACGTAGTGCGTACCGTCGTCGCTGAGCACGGCCTTCGTTCGGACAGCCAAGGCATCCGAGCCGGCCGTGGGTTCCGTCAACGCGTAGCAGCCCAGCTTCGAGCCGGTGGCCATGTCGGGCAGGTACCTTCGCCGCTGCTCGTGCGTTCCGTAGTAGACAATGGGAAGGCTTCCGATCCCGGTGTGGACGATGTACGTAATCTGAAACGACATCTGGCCGGAGAGGCTTTCGAGGACGAGGGCAGCGGCGCGCTTTGGCAGCCCCAGGCCGCCGTACTCCTCGGGGATGTCCGCCGCCAGGAGCCCCACCTCGCCCGCCTTGCGAAGGAGCCCGACGAGGAGCTCCAGGTCCGTCTCCTCCAGCCGGGAGGAGACGGACAGCACCTCTTTTTCCATGAAGTCGCGAGCGGTCTTGGCGAACAGGAGCTCGTCCGAGGCGAAGTCCTCCGGCGTGAAGACTTCGGCGGGAGAGGTCTCCCGAACGAGGAAGCTGCCGCCGCGGGCGTAGGCCCGGCTCGGAGGCAGATCGGATGTACCGCGCTCTCTCATGGAGGGCTCCTTGGATCGAAGAAGGGGGCCAGCATCCCCGGGGAGCGCCGAGGACGTCAAGGCCGATCGGAGCGGGGGCACTGCGCCTGGCAGGCGAAGCAGTAGTAGTAGTTTCCGGTCATGAACGTCTGCCACAGTTCGCGCAGCTCATACCCGCCCACGGGGTGCACCTCTGGGCCATGGCCCAGCCCCCGCGCGAAGGTCTCGAAGAACCGAAAGCCAAAGCGGAAGATCCGGTCGCCGCAGGCCTTCTTGTCGATGCGGCCGGCTCCGGACAGGGCCCCCGACGGGCACGCTCGCACGCAGCGCTGGCAGTGGTCGCAACAGTCGTCCGCGAGGGGTTCGTCGGCGTCCAGAATGGCGGTCGTCACCACCCCGGCCAGGCGCACCGCGGACCCGAACCGCCGGGTCACCAGAAGCCCGTTTTCCCCGTAGGAGCCGAGCCCTGCCCGAACGCCGGCCCTGCGCCAGCATATCTCGCCCCGCATGCCCTTCTTGGCGTCGCCCATGTCGAGGGGGATGAACGCGGGCATCGCCACCGACGGATGGCCCTTCCCCTCGAGGAAGCGGCTCACCCGGGCGGCGGAGCGCAAGCACTCGTCGTAGGCGAACATCGTGTCGAACTGGGCGGCCGGGTTGTGAGCGGACCGGAGCGAGGCGAGGCTGTGGCGCACCGCGAGGACGAGCACGCTCTCGGCGCCGGGAAGCACTGCCTCGATGGCCTCCCCGTGCTCCGGAAGGTCTGCCACCTTCACGACGCCCGCGAGGTCGGCTCCTGCCCTGCGGGCGACGTCCTTGGCCTGGCTCGCGAGGGATGGCTTGGGCATCGTCGCGCTCTCCTGGTGTGCGGCCGGCCCCGGTTACGGAAGCGTCTCGACGAAGGCCTCGATCCGGGTGCGCAGCGGCGCGAGCCCACCCTCGCTGTAGCTGTGCTCCACGTACATGCTGGGGATTCCGAGGGCGTCCAGGTAGTCCGTCAGGTCAACCACGTCGGCCGCGTGGGGGTCGCAGTAGCGGACCGCCTGCAAGATCGCACCGTCGACCTTCCAGTCTCGCACGAAGCGGCCGAGGTACCCGAAGCGCGCCTCCAGGTCCGTCGCGTGATCCTTCACGGTCGCTCCCGCCGCCGCTTCTCGAAACGTCCTCGAGGCATACACGCCGACGAGGTACTTGCGGGCGAGCTGATCATAGGGCTCGCCACCGCCGGCCACGTCGAACCAGTAGGGTTTGGTCCCCTCGTCCAGGTCGTCGATCACCACGTCTACCCCGGCGTTCTCGATCAGATCCATGTAGACCGGGTCGTGGAGCACGCCGCCCCACACGAGAACTCTCGGCCTCCCGAAGCCCCGATTCGCTCGGGCCCCGATCTCCGCCGACACCTCCCGCAAGAGGCTGGTACCCTCGCCCACCGGCAGCGTCTGGAGGGCGGTGACGACCTCCAGCATCTCGCGCCCGGAAATCACAGGGGGATCGGAGCGGTTCCGCTCATAGAGAGCTCGCAGCAGCGCCCGCTGCTCGTTGTGCTCATCGATCGCCTCGAGGAGCCGGCTCTGAGTCAGTGCTCTGCCCGTAAGCTTCTCCAGGCTCGCGGTGAAGTCGATGATCTGGCTTCGGAAGTACTCGATGGAGGACTCGTTGATATTGGAGGGCAGGTCGAGGTAGTGGGTATAGGGGAACGCGACCAGGGAGGGCACGATCCTCACCGTCTTCTCCTGGGCATCGCAGGAGTGACACCCGATGAAGCCGTCGAGAAACGAGAGCCTTCCCTTGAGGGCCAGGTCGAGCACGCTCCGCAAGTAGGGGCAGAAAGCGGCCGGAAGTCCCCGATCGGCCTCGGTGATGGGCTCCCGTATGTCCCCGAAGACTCGCCAGGGGGAAACGTCGAGCGCGGTCAGGATCTCGAGGGGGACTTGAACCGAGAGATATCCGAGAACCGGTCTTCCCTGTCTTTGCGCCTCCCGCGCGACCTCCTCTCGATCGGCGAGAACCGCCCGTGCCCTGGCGAGACCCTGCATGCCCGTCTCCTCCACACGTTCTGGATGCCCCGGAAGTCTGGCCACTGCGCCACCTTCGCAACAGGCCGGGGAACCTTCCCCTTGGCGGCTACTTTCCCTTGTACACGGGCTTTCTCTTCTCCACGAAAGCCCGCACTCCCTCCTTCTGGTCCTCGGTGGAGAACAGCAGCTCG
The DNA here is from genome assembly GCA_040756475.1 of Thermodesulfobacteriota bacterium. Taxonomy (NCBI): domain Bacteria; kingdom Pseudomonadati; phylum Thermodesulfobacteriota; species Thermodesulfobacteriota bacterium. The sequence goes on along the minus strand of JBFLZB010000001.1, from coordinate 20,827 downwards.
AAACAGCGGGCTTCGTACGCGAGCGCCGCGTCCAGGGGGAGGCCCGACCCGCCGTGGACGGCCGCCTTGATCATCCGGAGCGCCACGGCAGGGCGCGCGGCCAGCTTCTGCGCAAGGGCGCGCGTCTCCGCCATGAGCTTCTCGGGCGCGACCACCCTGTTCACCAGCCCGATGCGGTAGGCCTCGTGGGCGTCGATGGCCTCGCCCGTAAAGAGCAGCTCCTTCGCCCTGGTCTCCCCCACGAGGCGCGGCAGGCGCTGGGTGCCGCCCCCCCCCGGCAGCAAGCCGAGCTTTACCTCCGGGAGGCCGAAGGACGCGCTCTCGGACGCGATGCGAAGATCGCACGCGAGCACCATCTCGCAGACCCCGCCCAGGGCCATCCCGGACACCGCCGCGATGGTAGGCTTTCCGATGCCCGCGAGGCTGCGGTAGGGCTCCCCCTGTAGGCCGCCGAAGAAGGCATGGGCGGCCGCGGGGGTGTCGAGCTCGCTGATCATCTTGAGGTCCGCCCCGGCGCCGAAGACCTTCTCTCCGCCGGCGAGCACGAGGACCTTCACCTCGTCGTCGCCGTCGACCTGCCGGAAGGCCGCTCCCAGCTCCCCGATCATCACCGCGTTCAGGGCGTTGAGCTGCGCCGGCCGGTGGAGCGTGATGGTCGCAATCCCACCGTCTCTTTCAAAGAGAATCGTCTCGAAGTTCATGGCCCCTTCCTCTGTCGTCGTCGAAACGCACCTCGGCCGTCGTTCCCAGGGGCTTGGGCAAGCCCCCCGGCCATCACCTGGAGTAGTCGTACCAGCCTCTTCCGGACTTTCTGCCCACGTGCCCCGCAGCCACCAGGTTGCGTACGGTCTGGGGGGAGCGGAACCGCTCCCCGAACATCTGGGCCATGGCGTCGGAGACCGCGAGCTTGGTGTCGAGACCCGAGAAGTCCGCCAGCTCGAAGGGGCCCATGGGATGATTGAACGCGAGGCGGCACGCCGTGTCGATGTCTTCCCGGGATGCGATCCCTTCCTCGAGGATGCGTTCCGCCTCCACCAACCAGACGGCGATCATTCGGCTGGTGATGAAGCCCTGGGAGTCCTTGCACACCACCGTCTTCTTGCCGCAAGAGGCGGCAAACCCCAAGACCGACTGCAGCGTCTCCTCCGACGTTTCGAGCCCTCGCACCACCTCGATCAGGTTCATCAGCGCCGGCGGGTTGAAGTAGTGCATGCCGATGACCTGCTCTGGGCGCCCGCTCGCCGAAGCGATGTTCGTAATGCTGAAGTTGGAGGTGTTGGAAGCCAGGATCGCTCCGGGCCGGCAGATCTCTCCCAACTCCCGAAAGGTATTCCTCTTGAGCTGCAGGTCCTCGGGGATCGCCTCGATCACGAGGTCTGCACCGTCGACGGCCTCCCGCAGGTCCGTGGTGGGTTTCACCCGCCCGAGGATCTGCTCCACCGCGTCGGGGGCGACATTCCCCTTCTTCGCCATGCGCTCGAGGCTCTTGCGCATGGTCCCCAGCCCCCGCTCCAGGAAGCCCTGCTCCACGTCCCTCAGGCGCACCTCGTAGCCGGCGGCGGCGCTCACCTGGGCAATGCCGTTTCCCATGATGCCCGCGCCGAGAACTGCCACGCGCTCGATCCCCATCGTCTCCTCCTCCTCTCCAGGGCCCGTTCCGGGTCGATGATCCGCGGTCCGGGCAGATCAACCGCCTACAGCATGCCTCGCGCCTCTCGGCGCTGGGTCAGACCTTGATCACGACACCCTCGCCCTGGGCCAGGCCTCCGCAGATGGAGGCGACCCCGATACCGCCGCCCCGCCTTCCGAGCTCGTACATCAGGGTCATGGTGATGCGCAGGGCGGAGGCGCCGACCGGGTGGCCGATGGCGATGGAGCCGCCGTTCACGTTCGTCTTGCTGCGAAGCTGCTCCAGGCGGCGGGCGTCGCCCGCGGCGAGGAGCTTGGTGCTCACCAGGGGCATGGCCGCGAAGGCCTCGTTGATTTCGATGAGATCCATGTCCTCCAGGGCGAGGCCGGCCTTCTCCACCGCCTTGGTGACGGTGGGCGCCGGGATCGTGGCGATCATCCGCGCTTCCGTGGCCGTGGCGACGGAAGACAGGATCGTGCCCAGAGGCTTTAGGCCAAGCGCCTTGGCCTTGCGGGCGCTCATCAGCAGGACGCAGGTGGCCCCCGTGCACAGGCCCGGCGCATTCCCGGCGGTGACGGTGGGGCTTCCGTAGACCGGGGTCAGCCGGGAGAGCTGCTCGAGGGTGAGCCCCTCCCGAGGGGACTCGTCTTGGACGAAGGCAACGGCCGGACCCTTCTTCTGCGGAATGTCCACCGCCATGAGCTCCTCCCCGACGGCGAGCTTCCCCTGGCGGTGCGCCTGAAAGTAAAGCTCGTGGCTGCGAAGCGCCCACTCGTCCTGCTCCTGGCGGGTGATGCCCTGCTCCACCGCCACCTCTCCGGCGTCGCGCGCCACGGGCGCGAAGTCGGGGTACCCGAGGGCGAACAGGGGGTCCTTGAGTGTCACGTGACCCAGCCGGGTGCCCCAGCGTGCGTCGGGAGCGATGTGCGGCGCGCGCCCCATGTTGTCCGACCCGACCGCCAGGGCGACGTCGATCTCTCCCGCGCGGATGGCCCGGTACCCGAGCCGCAGCGCCGACAGCGACGAGCAGCAGGCGCGGTTTACGGTGAGAGAGATGCTCTCGGGCGGGAAGCCGGCGAAGAGCGTGGCCTGGCGGCCGGGAACATCCGTCTCGAGCGCGGCCTCGACCAGGATCGAGAGGCCGTAGTTCACCTCCTCGACGTCCTTCGAAGCCACGTTCACACGGCCCAGGCACTCCTTGATGACGAGTGCGCCGAGATCGATGCTGCGAAAGTCCTTCAGTGCCCCCCCGAACTTCCCGACCGGGGTCCTGACTGCCGAAACGATGACGACGTCGTTGTTCTCCATACCCGCGCCTCCTCTTGAGCTCCTTTTGATGTCCTCCCGGGAGACGGACCCGCCCCGGGGTGACCCCGGGGGACTCCGCAACGGGACAGGACGCACCGTTGCAAACGCGCCTCAGGACCCTGCTGCTCGGGCGTCGGCGCCTGCCGGAGCGCTCTCAGGCGCCACGCTGTACATCGACAGCGTAAATCCGTCCTCCTCTTTGTACCGACCGACAGCCCGTCGTCGAAATTGCTCGTAGACCGCGTAGTCACACTCCACACCCGCCTCCCGCAGACGTTCGATCATCTGGTCCAGGTCGGGAGGACAGGTCTTGAGCTCGATGCGCCGCGCGATGTTCGGGTTGTCCTTGTTCAGCGCCGTCGCGCACCGCCCCAGCAGCACCGTCGTCTCGAAACCTGCGCTGGCGCGCGTCTTCTTTCCGTTGATGACCTCGATCGTGTCCGAAGTCTCGTTGTTGTAGGCGGCCATCAGCATGACGAGGGCAGGCGCCAGGACGCACACGCAGTTGGTGCAGACGGTGGCGTCGGGCTTTCGGAACGCGAGTCCGGAGATGCCCACCTTGTCGAATGCCGTCGGGCCGCTCCCATCTTCCCTCCAGGGCGTATCCCACTCGAACCGGAGCCGGTGCACCTCGATCGGTTCGCCGCGGGTCTCGATACGGTCCACGTCCGCCAGCCGGCCCTGAAGGTTCGCGTAGTGCTGCAGGTGGGGCACCTCGGCGAGCTCGTGCCCCATGAGCCTGGCTCCGACCACGTCCCCCGCGAGCACGTCGGTCGAGGCGACGAGGAGGTCTCGCCGATAGGCCCGGCCGTTGCTCGTCGGACCCCGCTCCAGACCGTACACGCCGTCGATCAGGTTCAATGCCACCGGAAGTTTGGTGAGCAGAAGGGGAAACGTGTGGTCGAGGGTCACCTCCGGGTCGTGGCAGAACTTCTTCGACCTCCGGTCGATGCACCCCTTCAGGTTCTTGATGCCCAGCGAAACCTGGCAGATGCCGTGGGTCTTCAGGGTGGGGACGGTGATGATCTTGTCGGCCTCCAGCGCCCTTCGCGCCACGGACAGGTGGATTCCGCCAAGATCGACGTCTTCGAAACGCTCCTCGTCGAAGTCGACGAGCTCCACGCCGTACCGCTCGCGCAGCCGCTCGTAGCCGAGGAGTCGGAGCACCTTCCGGCCCTTCCCCTTCGCCCGGGGCAAGGGCGTTCCCTCGCCGATCGTGAGCTTTCGAAAGCCCCTCTCGGCGAGACACCGAACGAGCGCACCCATGACCGCGCTCGTGGTGACCACGCCCCACGGGGCGTAGGGCAGGTCGAGGTCCCACTCGACGAGGTTGGGTTTGATGAGGATCTTGTCGCCGGGGTGGAAGCCGGCGAGCCCGCCGGAGAGCTCCAGGACCCGGGAGACGGACTCGTAGGCGTCGTGAAATTTTGCAATTGCGACGATCGGATTTCCCATTTCGTGCCCTCTCTCCTCGGCGAAGCCAGTTCCGGCTCGCGCGCCCCCGGGGCGCCGGCCGCCTACCAGTCGTAGCCCGCCTTGCGGCGCTCCGCTCGGTGATGTTCCATCACCTCTTCGAAGGCCTCGGCCTTCCGCAGGGTGTCCTCCGGGTCGAAAAGCGTGAAGTCGACGATGTCCCCCTCGACCATGATGGACGGCACGCTGAGCCTCTTCATCGCCGCCTCGCGGGCGTAGGCGAGGTGATTGGAGGCAGTGCGGCACGTGAGCAGCTGGTGCATCACCAATCCGTCGAGCCGGTACTCCTGCGCCAACTGCACGTAGGGGTCGCCGAGGAAGCCCATCTGCCCCCCCGTCTCCTTGGCGTACTCGTAGTAGCCCGTGTACCACTGGAGCGTGTTTCTCGCGATCTTCTCCACGGGATCGGCCACGTGGTCGAGGTCGATGGGGATGGGCGGATGGTAGCTCACACTCTCCGTGACGAAGTTCCAACCCCGCTCGGCCAGCGCATCGAAAAAGCCCAGGCTGTGCCACGGGGGCAGCTCGCCCCAGCCCAACCTGTACGTCTCCCGGGCGACGGCGCACGCCCCGCTCGCGACCAGTCCGCGGAGCTCTTCGTGAAGGGCCCGGTAGCTGGCGATCGACTTCTTGATGTCGCCGAGCACAAAGAGCGCCGGCGGCATGCACGTCCAGAAGTGCCTGGCGTGCATGGGACAGGGCCTTGCCTTGCGCAGCTCGTTGACGTCGTGCCAGACGCGGAGCATCCCGAGCATGTCGTCCACCGTCTCTTCGAGCACGGCGTAGTCCATGCGCCTTCCGACGAGCTTCTCGAGGAAGGCGATGAAGTCGCGGATCCCCTGGACGGCCAGCTTCACCGACTGCTCGGCGACCCCTTCCCGAAAGAATTCCTTCGTGCCGGGGTTGGGCATCTCGAGGTTGTAGACCGGTGCATCCAGATAGCGGCCGAGCGCCTGAAACCACTTGTACCTCGGGTCGCAGACGATGCCGGAGCCGAGCAGGAGAACAGGTTTGGGCATCCCTCCCATGGGCGCCTCCGGCGGGATCTGGCCCCCGAGCTCCCTCATCATCCGGTGGGTGTACCCGAAGTTCACCCGCATGTAGCCGCACAGGTGCGTGGGAAAGCCCGCGGCGTCCGAGATCTCCAGGTAGCGCTGGGCCATGCCGGTGGCCGCACAGACGGCCCCGTAGTTCTCCGGATACACGGCCTCGATCCCCATGGCCTTGAGGATCGGCGACCCCTGCCACCAGTTCGCCATGGCCCAGGCGGTGGGCCGGCCCTCGGCCATGGCGGCCACGGTTTCCCGGTACGCCTCGTCGACCATCGCTCGCAGGGCTCCCGCGCTCTTCAGGCTGGCAATGGCCCTGGGCTTCTTGACCTCGTTCACGAGTTCGTCCTCCTCGACGTGTGGCGGTCGTTCGCCCCCGGCTGCGGCTTCGTGCTCCCCTCCCCGGCGAGAGGGTTCTGCGACCCTGCAGCGCGGAGCCACCAGGTCCTGGGCGGCTGCTCCAAGTGGCGCTCCGGGAGCCCCGCTCCCGAAGCGCCATCGCCCTAGTCGTCCACGTACCGGAAGACTTCGCCGCACTCCCAGTGGATGGGCATCAGCAGCTTCGGATCATACCCATCCTTGCAGATGAGCCGGAGAGGGTTCTTCGGATCGGGGACGACGTATCCCCGGTGGGCAAAGTGTTCCTTCCCCGCCTCCTTGCCGACCCAGTGCCAACCCCCGTAGGGGACGTCTGCGTTGATATTGCACGTATCGCAGTGAAATTTCGGCATTTGATCTACTCCTGTCGCGAACGATAGGTCAAATCATCAACGCCTCGGGTCACTTGCCCTCGCCTTCCTTCTTCTTGTAGTACTTCGGCGGGGGCCCGGACACCCACTCGAAGTCCTCCTTCTCGTCGAAGGGCGGGAAGAGGCGAGGCGCCTTCGGCCACTGCGGGTACCCCAGCGCGTTCATGATCTTGCGGGTCCTCTCCTTGAAGCTCTCCATCCCGGTCCACAGCTCTTCGGGGAGGTGGTGGAGCATGACGAAGAAGAGGCCCTCGTAGGTGCCCCGGTCCCACAGGGTGTGGTACGAGTTTGGATCGCTGTAGAGATCCACCACCGCCGGTTTTCCCGAGTGAAGCGCCCGCTCCAAGGCCGGGGCAATCCCGTCGTGGGTGGTCACCGTCTCGGCGTGGCACCCGATGAGCCCGTACATCTTCGCGTAGGGGGTTCGCCCGTCCAGGGTCCCCATGCCGTTGTCGGTGTCGCGGGCGTGGGGATTCTGGGCCCCGTGCCAGTCCCGGCCGTACATGGCGTTCCAGCCGCCGATCCAGGCCCCGTTGTTGTGCACCACGTAGACGACCGGCAGCCGCTCCCGTACGGCGGTCTCGATGTCCCCCCCGAGCGCGCCCATGCCCGCGTCGCCCATGATCGAGACGACGGGCTTGCCGGGCCGGCCGACCTGGGCACCGATCCCCATCCCGATGCCGTGGCCGATCCCGCCGTTGATCCCCGCGTCGAGGACCCCGCCGGTCACGCCTGCCTGGAACTTCTCGCTCATGTAAGGGGACAGGGTGAAAGAGTCCAGGATGACCGTGGTCTCCGGGGCCGCTTGGTGAAGGTATTCGGCGATCAACGTGGAGGAGACGTCGGGGTTGATCTGGTTCGGCAGGGTGTACCGGCCCTTCAGGTCGTCCATGCGCTTGAGCATCTTCCCGTGGGCCTGGATCTTGATCTCGAGGATCTCGTCGCGCCAGGCGGTCTTCCCCCGAAAGCGATCGGCATAACTCTCCCGAATGCGCCGGCTGAGCTTGCGCAGGGTCGCGTTCACGTTGCCGATCGCCTCGATGTCGGTGGTGATCTCCGGCCAGATCTCCGAGGGCGCCTCCGTCACCTGGACGAAGCGCTTGTCCTTGCCCCACTGCCCGTAGGCCTCGAGCACGTCGAAACGAAGCCCCAGGGTGAGGAAGCGGTCAGCCTTGGCGAACGCGGCCCCCCGCGCCTCTCCGGCGACGTGGAGCGGGTGGTTCTCGGGCACCGTCCCGCGGCACACGCGCCGCTGATGGATGGGAACCTGGGTGAGCCCCACGAACTCCGCCAGGGCGGCACCGCAGTCCGGCCACCGTCCCCCGTGGCCAATGACGACGACGGGTCGCTCGGCTTCCAAGAGCCACCCGATGATCGCGTCGACCTCGTCGTCGCTCGGCACCGGTTGGGGCTGTTCCCAGGGCCGCTTGTGGGTTCTGTCAATTCGGTAGTTCGCCTGCCCCATGGGGTCGTGCAGGGACTGGGGGGCGAACTCCAGGAAGTTCAGGGGGACTTCCAGTGCTACGGGGAGCGGCGGATACCCCATGCAGTCCCGGGCCGCCTGCTGCACGAGCGTCGCGAGCGTGCTCGGCTCGATGACCTCACGGGCCCACCGGGTGATGTCCCGATACAGGGACTTGCCGTCGAGGGGCTGAAAGGGGTTTCGGTACCGGTCCGCCAACGGGGTCTGTCCCAGGATGCAGATGAGGGGCGTGTTGCTCAAAAACGCCTGGTTGATCGCGGGGACGAGGTTTGCGACGCCCGGCCCTACCGTCGCCTGGGTGAGGCCGATCTTCCCGGTCACCTTGGCGTAGGCCTCGGCGGCAAACCCGGCCGAGGACTCGTGCCGGCAGTGGATGAGCTTGTTGCCGTACATGCTCCAGTAGTCGTCGAAGCTGTTCATGTGCCCGCCGGAGATGCCGAAGTTGGTGTGGATCCCCTCCTCCATCAGCGCGCGCACCAGGATCTGCGGTCCCCAGACTTTTGCTCCCATGACGCGTCCTCTCTTCTCTTGAAGTTCGGTGGTCTAACGCCGGCTGACGACGAGCGGGCGGCTCACGACCGGGAGGGGACCACCCGCTGACGCCCCAACCCCCTGCCGCGGACGGTCGGCTGGACTCCCGCAAGATCGCACCCCGTCCCGGAGCGGTTCCTCTCCACATCCCCCCATGCAAGCCGCGAGAGGCCAACACAGAACGAACGCCCGTTCTCTGCCGAGGGCCTACATTTACCCTCCCCGTTTCAGCATGTCAACAAGAAATGGCGACAAGAAACGTAGCGGAATTCGAAGGCCGTCCGTCGCCAACGGCCGGCCACAGAAGCAGAGGCCGCTGCTCCCCCTTCCGCGGGGGTTGCAGCGGCCTCTTGGCTTCACTGCCCCCGTGGGATGTTGAACTTTGCCCGGAACTCCTCTTCCCACGCCAGCGTCCACACCGTCTTCCATGTTCCAGCGGTCTTCACCTCAAGCGTGTTCGCCTGGATCGCGTTGTACTTTTCGTTGAAATCCCCCGAGACGCGCACGGTCTTCGTGATGTACCGTGCCAAGACCGCTCGGTCGATATTGGGGACGAATACGAATTCCTTGTCTGATATGCTGACCACGAAAATCCTCTCGTTTGCTACGACTGGGTCTTCCATATCTGCAGGGCATCCGATGTTGTTCACGACGCAGTTGTATCCAAGGACGTTGCCCTCGATCTTCTTCTCCTCGCCAATCGCGGTAAAAGGCAAGAAAGCCGCGACCATTGCTGCCAGCAAGAACCTAGACGTCGCGTTCATGTCACGCTCCTTTCGGGTAGTCGTATGTTCGACCTCTCCCATCCAGCCAATGAGTGTTGGTGGAACGCCAGCCTACGATGCCAGATAACCCTTCTGTCTCCTGGGTTCCTCGAGTTCTGCATCACGTCGTGTACAGCTTCCCTCCGTTCAGAAGGCATGCAAGAAACGCAGGGCAAACGTCTGGTACTGCGGGCCCTCTTCGACCTTGACGTCATATTGATACGACACCAGCAACTGGTTGCTCGGCGACAGGCCGAAGTGCAGCGAGGCGCCCAGGCTGTGGTTGTCCAGCTTGTCATCTAGCTTTACGCCGTCGATCTCGTTTTCTCCCCCGCCGTGCCACCAGTAGTTCGCGGCAACCGCCAGGAACTTGGCGACGTCGTAGCTCGCATGCGCCTCGATCGTAAATAGTGGGTCCGTTTTCAGCTCGGAGTCGCCAAAGTCCTTGTTCTTCTGGAAGAACTGCGCGGCCGCCGTGAGCTCGACAAAGAGCTTGTCGCCGATGCCCTGCGTGAAATTGAGCTCCGGCTGGATCTTCCATCGGTTCTCGCCCGGGCTCAAGCCCGGCCGGTTCTTGTCGTACTGACCGATGGGAATGGTGATATGGGGAATGAAACCGAGGTAGCTCTTGGACGCAGGGTTGTTCCAGACGAAGAAGGCCGGGCTGTAGAGCATGTCCGAAAGCCCGGAAATCGAGCCGACGCCGTCGATCTGAACATCCTTGGCGAAGAAGAGAACCTGGGATGCTCCTTCGACGAGGCCAAAGTAGCTGTGGTAGTATAGTAGACCGGGCGGAAGATATAGACATCGCCGCTGATCGAGGCGTCTTTCGTAACCTTGTCACCCTTGTGATAGATGGTGTGGGCAGAGACGTGGTAGTCGTAGAACATCATGAGAGCGGTCCCCGGCGGGGCCGGGATGTAGTCCCTCGCGAGGTTGTCTGCCGACGAGAGCGTCGGCAAAACGAGGCAGAGGAACGCTACGGCGGTCAGGCACGGTCTTCTCATCGTCTTCCTCCTCCTTCTGGGGGGGTGGTAGGTGGGCGGCTTTCCGCCCCTCTTCCCGAGGCGACGTCTTGCGGCACGCTCCGAGCCGCGCACGGGGTAGGGCGCTGGGGTTTCGGCGCCCCGCTAGGCCCAACCCTGCACACGGGCACTGGGTTGGTGCAGGTGGAACACCACGCGGTCCCCTTCGTCCCTCGTCACGGCCCCGGCTCCTTCCAGGTAGACCAGGTGGGCGATCGCCTCCCCCGTCGCGAACCATTTTTGTGCCAGGGGCCAGGATGCCCAGGTTCCCTTCAGATCCCAGGTCATGTGTGAGGCGAGCTCAAAGGCGGTGAGAGGGCGCTCCGATAGCAGGGAGAGCACTTCGGCGAGCCTCGCCTGGTGGTGCCGCTCCAACGCTTGGATGCGGTCCTTGTGGCCCCGAAAGAGGCGCCGATGCCCGGGGAGGACCAGGTCGACCTCCAGGGTGCAGGCCTTGCGTAGGCTCGAGAGATACTCCTTCAGGGGGTCTCGACCCGGAAGCCAGCTCGTGATGTTGGGGCTGATGTCGCCCAGAATGTGATCGCCGGAAAGGAGCACCCTCTCGCGCGCCTCATAGAGGCACATGTGCCCCGCGGTGTGCCCGGGCGTCGAGATGCACTCGAACCGGTAGGCGCCAACCGCAAAGATCCGTCCTTCGTCGGCCGGGGTCACCTCGGGAAGCCAGTCTCGCTCGAAGGCGAGGCTGGGATTGGACGAGACCTCCGCCCGAAGCGCCCGCACGGGCACCCCGTGCGCTTCCGCCACGGGGAAGAAGGGCTCCCACCCGCTCCAGGTTTCGAGCCAGAGGGCATCCGGGCGATTCAGGAAGACCCTCGCCCCTGGCCTGGCAAAGACCTTGGCGAGCCCGATGTGATCGGCGTGCAGGTGGGTAATGAAGAAATCGGCCGAGCCCGTGTCGATGCCGAGTGCACGCAGCCCCTCCCCCAGAGCCGCCCGGCACTCCGCGCGGTTCATCCCCGTGTCCACGATCAGGGAGCGCTCTTCGCCCCTGGCCACGTACACGTTGATGGACCGCAACGGGTTGTCGGGCAGCGGCACTTCGATCCGGAAGAGATCCGGGAGGACTTCGTCGATGGTCGGCATGGAATCCTGGATGGCCAGAGGTTGGAAAGCCCAACTCCCCCTCGCGCCGCGGCTCTTTCGAGTAGGCCCGTGGCTTGGCGTCACACCGTTACAGCCCCGCCGCCCTGCACCCCAGCGCCGCCAAGGGCCGCACCAGCGTTCCCATCTGGAGCGCGCGGTCGCTCGAGGCGTTCCCCTCCAGGCTCCTCTTGAGAACTCCCTGGAGGATGGCGGCAAACCGGAAGAAGCTGAAGGCGAGGTAGAAGCCCCAGTCGGGGATCGACGCGATGCCCATGCGGCGACAGTAGGCGGCCACGTACTGTTCCTCGGTGGGAAGCCCGAGGCTGGCCCGATCCAGGTCGCCCAGCCCCGGCAGCGGGCCCTCGGCGGCGATGCGCCACTGCATGCACTGGTAGGCCAGGTCCGCCAGCGGGTGGCCCAGGGTGGAGAGCTCCCAGTCCACGACGGCGACGATGCGCGCCCGCTCCGGGTGGAAGATGAAGTTGTCGAGCCGGTAGTCGCCGTGGGTCAGACTTACGCGTTCGTCTTCCTTCGGAGGGTGCGTGGGAAGCCAGCCCATGAGCGCTTCCATGGCTTCGATCGCCTCGGTCTCCGAGGCCCGATACTGCTGGCTCCACCGCCCGATCTGGCGCTGGTAGTAGCTGCCTGCCTTCCCGTAGTCGGCCAGCCCGGCCGCCGAAACGTCCACACGGTGTATCGCTGCCAGGACCCGGTTCATCTCGTCGTAACACGCGCCGCGAGCCGCCGGCTCCAACTCGGGGAGGGCAGCGTTCCAGAAAACCCGACCGGGCACGAACTCCATGAGGAAGAAGGTGCTCCCGAGGATCGCTTCGTCCTCGCACAGGTGAAACACCCGCGGCACCGGCACCCCGGTGTCGCGAAGGGCATGCATCACCCGGTACTCCCGCTCGACGGCGTGAGCCGACTTGAGCAGTTGCCCGGGCGGCTTGCGTCGCAATACGTAGTCGCCGGAAGCTGCCTCCAGGCGAAAGGTCGGATTGGATTGGCCGCCGGGGAATTTCACGGCGCGCAGGGGCCCGCGGAAGCCTTCCACGTGCCGTTCCAGGTAGCCGGCCAGGAGCCTCTCGTCGAACGCGTGCACGTTTCCGCTCATGGGCGCTCCCCCGGCTGCGCGTACCGTCGGATGAGCTGCTTGCCGAGCGACATCATGTGGACCTGGTCCGGCCCGTCGGCGATGCGGCAGTAGCGTGCGTACCCGAACGCGCCAGCCAGGAAGAGATCCTGACACAGCCCGGCACCCCCGTGGGCCTGGATGGCGCGGTCGATGACCTGTTGCGCCATCAGGGGGGCGACGATCTTGATCATGGCGATCAGGTCGCGCGCCGCCTTGTAGGAGCACTGGTCCATCCGGGCAGCGGCGCGCAGCGTGAGCAGGCGCGCTTGCTCGATCTCACAGGCCGAGCGCGCGATGTCCTCGCGGATCGACCCCTGCTCGCTAAGCTTCTTGCCGAACGCGACCCGGCTCTCCACCCGCCGGCACATCATCTCCAGGGCCCGCTGGGCACAGCCGATGAGCCGCATGCAGTGGTGGATCCGCCCGGGCCCCAGGCGCGCCTGGGCAATCTCGAAGCCCTGCCCCTCCTCGCCGATCCGGTTCGTCGCCGGCACGCGCACCTGGGTGAGGAGAATCTCGGCGTGGCCGTGGGGCGCGTGGTCGGCCCCGAACACCTTCAGCGCCCGGACCACCCGGACCCCCGGGGCGTCGATGGGAACCAGGATCTGGGACTGCTGCCGATAGGGGGGGGCGCTCGGGTCCGTCTTGCCCATGACGATCAGAATCCGGCAGCGGGGGTCATTGCCGCCGCTCGTCCACCACTTGTGGCCGTTGATGACATACTCGTCGCCGTCCCGGACGATCGAGGCCTGAATGTTGGTTGCGTCGCTCGAGGCCACCGCGGGCTCGGTCATGGCGAACCCGGAGCGGATCTTCCCGGCCAGCAGGGGCTCCAGCCACTGCTCCTTCTGCTCGGCGGTGCCGAAGCGGGCCAACACCTCCATGTTTCCCGTGTCGGGTGCGTTGCAGTTGAAGATCTCCGGGCCGATCAGGGACCGGCCCATGATCTCCGCCAGGGGGGCGTACTCGAGGTTGGTGAGCCCGGGGCCGTGGTCGGAGTCGGCCAGAAAGAGGTTCCAGAGCCCCTGCGCCTGCGCCTTGGCCTTGAGCTCGTCGATCACAGGCGGGACCGACCAGGGGTCGTTGCCCCGCTCCACGTAGCCCCGACAAGCCTCCTCCGCGGAATAGACGTGCTCGTCCATGAACCGGGCGAGGCGGGTCCGCAGTCTCTCCACCTTGTCGGCATGCTCGAACTTCATGGGGGCATCCTCCCGCAGCGCTCACGTCAACGTGATCGCGTGCCACCGTTCCCGGCGATCGAGGTGGGGAACGTTGTTGAAGCTTGCGAGCTTCATGCGCTGGTCGTCGAAGTAGAAGTGGGTAAACGCGCTGTTTCGGATCTGCATGTTGAGCTCGATGGCCCGGGCGCTGGAGAGCTCGAGCACCTGGCCGAGCGTAACGGCCATGGGCCCGCCCGAGCTGATCACCAGGACGCGCGTGCCCCGGCCCACGCACGCCGTCGCGACCGCGGCAACCACCCGGGCGCCGAACCCGTTCCACGTCTCCCCGGCGCCCGGGCCGAGATCTCCGGCAGCCCACGCGTGAAGCGCGCGCTCGAGGCGGCCGTAGAAGCGCCGGCGCGGATCCTCCGCTTCCTCCCCCGGCGCCGCCCCCATGCGGCCCGCGTAGGCCTCCTGAAGGGCCTGATGGGCGTACTCGTCCAGCCGCGCGTCCACGTGGGCCTCGGCCCCCAACCCCCCGGCACCCGCCATCGCGTTCAGCGTCTCCCGGTGGCGCACGAGTCCGCCCGTGACGACGCGATCGAACCGTAGCCGGCGCTCCGCAAAATAGTCCCCGAGCCACCGGGACTGCTGGAGGCCCAGGTCGGTCAGCCGATCGTAGTTCTCGGTGCCGAACGCCGCCTGCCCGTGGCGAACGAAGTACAGCTCGGACATTCCAACATTCCTCACGGGTCCCGCGCCGCCCCGGGCGCGCCTCGACCGTCGGGGCGCAACAGAACGTACGCCTGTTCTCTACCCGCGCCCGCCCCGCCCTGTCAAGCGTCAAGTTTGTAACGCGGTTTGCGACAGGTCCGGCCCGAGCGCTCGCGCCGCGCGCCGTGCAAGCCCGGGAAGGGAGGCATGATCGCTCCTTCCGGTCTCCTGGACGCCGCTGTTCAGAACACCATTTGCCGACAAGGGGTCATGGGCGAAGGGGGAAGTGCGCACCAACCTCGGCCGGTGGCGGAGGCAAGAAGAGGCGGAACCGACGAAGCCCCTGGGGCGGGAGCTCGGTATCGGTATCGGTATCGGACTTGCAGCGGGGGGGGCGCCGATTTCGATTTCGATACCGATAGCGATACCGATAGCGATACCGATTTTGACGACCGGGGCGGCGGGTGGGGGTCGAGGTGGGGCTAGCCTGGGGCTTCGTCCTTGCTCTGCCCCTTGCTGTACCAGAGGGTGGCGTAGCGGTTGAGCTCGGTGGCGGTCTTTAAGTTGAGCTTTTCCTTTAGCTTCTCCCGGTGGGTGCCCACGGTCTTGACGCTGATGGCGAGGCGGGCGGCGATCTCTCCGGTGGTGAGGCCCTGCCCGATGAGCTGGAGCACCTCGAGCTCCCGGTCCGAGAGCCGCTCGTGGGGGGCCTTTTCCCCCGCGACGCCGGCGCCCACGAACTTGCCGATCAGCGCGGCGGTGAGCCGCTCGCTCAGGTGGGGGCGCCCTTCGAGCACGGAGCGCGCTGCGCGGACGATGGACTCGGGCGCCTCCTGCTTCATCACGTAGCCCAGGGCGCCAGCGGTGAGGGCCCGCTCGGCGTAGAGGGACTCGTCGTACATGGACACCACGAGCACGGTGAGCCCCGGGTGGCGCTCCCGAAGCTCCCGGATGAGGTCCAGGCCGCTTCGGCCGTGGAGCGAGATGTCGACGATCACCAGGTCCGGGAGGCACTTGGCGATGGCGGCGGCCGCCTGGGCCACGTCCTCGGCTTCCCCGCACACTTCGAGGTCCGGCTCCTGCCCGATGATCTCCCGGAGGCCTCGCCGAAACACCGGGTGGTCCTCCACCAGGAAGACGCGCCGCGCGTTCATCGCTCCTCCTCCCGTGCCGCCGGGCCCTGTTCGGGCAAGGTGACCGTCACCGAAGTTCCCTCGCCCGGGCGGCTCGCAAGCACCAGCGCCGCGCCGATGGTGCGCGCCCGGTACTCCATGATCCGCAAGCCCATGCCCTGCCCCCGGGCAGCGCCGTCCACGCCTCGGCCGTCGTCCGCCACCCGCAGGCGTACCCTGCCCTCCTCCTGGGAGAGCTCCACGGTGATTCGCCCCGCCCGGGCGTGCTTGACCGCGTTGTGGACCGCTTCGCGCGCGATGTAGTAGAGCTGGGTCGCCACCGAGGGGTCGGCCAGGCGCAGGTCCCCCCCGGCGCGCAAATCGCAGGCCACGCCGTGGATGGCCTCGGTGCCGGAGGCCAGCTCCTCCAGTGCCACGCCGATCCCGCTCTCCACCAGGTGCACCGGGCACAGCCCCCGGGCCAGGGCACGGGTCTTCGCGATCGCCTCCCCGATGAGCTCCCGGATCTCGGCGGCGTACTTGGCCTCTTCCCCGGAAGGGGGAAGCTTGCGTTGCAGGATCATCCCCAGGGCGTCGATCCCGATCAGGTGGGGCGCGAGATCGTCGTGGAGCTCCTGGCCGATCCGGGTGCGCTCCCGATCGCCGGTCTCGATCACGTCCCGCTCCAGGCGCCGCCACTCCGTCACGTCCTGGATGGCCGCGAGGGCGCAGGGCTCGTCCCAGATCTCGATGACCTCGGCCGAGACCATTCCCAGGCGACGCTCCCCCGAGCGGGCGAAGAACCCGAGCTCCCGGGCCAGCAGGTGCCCGCGCGCCTCCAGGTCCCGAAGCGCCTCCTCCTCTTCGCCGGGGTCTGCCAGGAGGCCGAGCTCGCCCGGGGCCCGCCCCAGGATCTCCTCCCGGCTGCGCCCGGTGAGCCGCAGGAACGCGTCGTTCACGTCCAGAAACCGCCGATCCTTGAGCGTCAGCAAGGCCATGCCGCTGGGGCTGGAGCGAAACGCCTTGGAGAACATCTCCTCCGAGAGCCGCAGGGCCTTCTCCGCCTGCCGGCGCTCCGCGATCTCGGCCCGCAGGCTCGACCCGTAGGCCTCGAGGCGCTCCATGAAGGTGTTGAAGTAGGCCGCGAGCTGGCCCACCTCGTCTCGCCCGCGCGGGGCGGCGCGGACGCTGAAGTCCCCCGTGGCCCCCCGGGAGAAGCGGTCCATGAGCTCCCGGAGCGGGCTCGCGATGGAGGCGCTCAGGCGAAGCGTCAGGGGCAGCATGAGCAAGAGCGAACCCAGGGCAGCTGCGAGGAATAGATTTCTCACCGTGCGCAGCGGCGCGTACACCTCGTCCATGTAGCCCGACGAAGCCACGATCCACCCGGTCTCGGGGATGGTGTCGTAGATCACGACCTTCTCGCGGGGCGCGGACTCGCCGGGGTTTCGCCAGGAGTATGTGGACCTTCCGGCCAGCGACCGGCGCATCTCCTGGAAGAAGTCGGGGGGCAGGTCCGGCTGGTCGAGGATGTTCTCCCCCTCGATGGTGGGGTGGAGCACCAGGTTGCCCTCGGCGTCGAGGACCAGCGCGTACCCGGTCCGCCCGAACCTCAGGGAGAGCACGGCGTCGCGAAAGTCCTCGGGGCGCACCAGCTCGGCAAACTCGTCCCGATAGGCCGACGCCAGGATGATCCAGTCCCAGGGCGCGAAATGGGCCATGTAGGTGGCCTTGCCCCGGGGGGCGTCCTCCCAGGGGTTTTGCCACGCGTACTCCAGGTATCCGGCGCGGCGCGCGCTCAGGTCCTGCACGAAGGCGTACTCCGAGAGGTTGCGCGACACGAGCTGCGGGTCCGGGTGGATCAGCATCACCCCGGCGCTGTCCAGGGTACACACGTACCCGGTCTTGCCGATGGTCTGGGCGAGCATGGCCGCCGCCGCACCCTGACGCGCCTCGGCCTCGGTGAGCTCACCGCTCAGGTAGCGGCCGTGGAAGTAGGCCACCAGCTCCAGGTTGCGCTCGGCCACGGCCCGCAGGTAGTTGCGAATCGTGCCGCGCACCGAGGTCTTCACCAACTGGAGGATGGCGGACGTGGACTCCCGCAGCTCCGCCTCGATGCGCTCTTCGAGGGACGTGCGCACGAGGGAATACGCCGCCGCGGCCCCCGCCGCGAGCAGGGCGGAAAAGGCCCCGGCGTAGACCAGGAAGAGCTTGTGGCGGATCGGCCGGTCGGCGAACCAGCGGGACACGCTCTGGACCATGGACTTCCCCTCGGGGCAGCAGGCGAGCGCGCCGCGGCCGGTCCCCGGCGGCCCGGGGCCGAGCCCTGCCTACTGTGAGAACACGGTTCGAAGCAGGTCCGTGGTCCGGGCCAGGGGGTCGGTACGGATCTTCTTCTCCTCGGCAGCCAGGAGCGCGAAGACCCCGTCGAGGGCCCGGGTGGTCACGTAGTGGTCGAGGTCCAGGTCGGTGCCGGCCACCAGGGCCGCCACCTCGGGCCGGCCCGTGAGGCGCTGGTAGGCCTGGGTCACCCCCACCTCCTGGGCGGCGGCGTGCACCACGGGCTGAAACTCGGCGGCCAGGCGCGGGCGGGTCGTCCGGTCCAGGTACTCGGTGGCCGCCGTGTCTTCGCCCTTCCAGATGCGGTTCACGTCGTCGAAGGTGAGCGCGGCCACCGCTTCGCCGAAGATCGGCAGGGACTTTCCGGCGGCCCGCTCCGCCGCGCGGTTCAGGGTCTCCTCGAAGGCCTCCACCTGGGCCCCCATCCCCAAAGTGCGCAGCGTCCTTCCGGCGGTGCGCAGCCGCTCCGGAAGGGGGATGCGGATGTCCGGGTTATCCAGGAACCCCCCGGTCCGCGACGCCAGGCCCACGGCCCGCTCGGCCCCGATCCGGAGCGCCTCCCGCACCCCCGCGGCCACCTGCTCCGAACCCAGGGCCGAGACCCCCGGCGCGCCCCCGGGCTGCCCCCCCAGGGTCCCCATCACCTGCTTCACGCTGTCCCAGAACCCTGCCCGAGCCCCGGTGGCGGGAGCGAGGGTCCCGACGACCGCAACCGCCAGCAGCCCTGGGAGAACGCGCAAGAATCGGTTCATGGGTCGCCCCCTCCTCTCTCGGTTGGCCCCGCTCCGGTTTCCTTGCGGGACAGACTACTTCTGCGCCTTCCCGGCACTCTGGGGCTTGGCCTCGTCCACCAGGGCCAGAATCTTGTCCGCCGTCCGGTACCCGGGCACCACGCGGCCGTCGGGGTAGACCAGGGTGGGGGTCGAGCCGATGCCCAGGCGCTGCGCCAAGGCCTCGTTCTTCTCCACCTGGTCGGTCTCGCAGGTAGGGTCGGGAATGGGCTTGCCGGCCAGGCTGTCCTCGAGCATCTGGGCCGACCTGGCGCAAATGATCGAGCGCGACTTGCGGGCGGCGTCGGGGTGCATCTTGAGGGGCAGCATCTTGATGAAGAACGCCACGTCGGGGCGCTGGGCCACAGCGGCCTTCATCTCGGGGTGGATCTTCTGGCAGAAGGGGCACTCCGGGTCGTCGAACACCACGATCTTCACTGGGGCCTTGGGGTCGCCGATGACGATGGCGTCGTCCAGGGGAATCAGGGAGGCGTCGACGCGGTTGAGGCCGATCATCCGGTCCCGGGTCAGGCTCTCCATCGTGCGGATGTCGATGACCTCCCCCGTGACCAGGTAGCGCAGCCCCACGTCGAGGGAAACCGGGATCTTCCTCCCCTGCTTCTCCACGTCCACGTCCCAGAAGCCCGGCACCCGGCTCGGGCGCACGGCCAGCACCCCGTCCACCAGGGGCGCGAGGACCTGCCGCGCCTCGTCGAGGGTGAGCTTGTGGCAGGTGGCGCAGTTGGGGGCCTCGCCGGTTCCCCCGGGAAAGGCCAGGGCGGCGGGAGCTCCCGCGGCCAGGACGAGGCACGCGGCTGCGGCGGCGGTTGCGAGACGGACCATGGGGGTTTCCTCCGGATCGGGTTGGCGTCTTGTCTGACGTCTCGGTTACAGCACGGGAGAGAGGGTGCGGCACGCCCCTTCGAGCAGCCGGCGCGGCAGGGAGCGCCGCCCCAGCTCCTCGGCGGTGACGGGAACCGACTCCCCCACCCAGCTCTCCACCAGGCGCCCCAGGGCCCCGCAGAAGGCCGGGTCCGAGGTGGCCAGGTTGAGCTCGAAGTTCAGGTGGAAGGAGCGGTTGTCCAGGTTCGCCGAGCCCACCATGGCCCAGCGGCCGTCCACCAGCACGCCCTTGGCGTGGAGCATCCCCTGGGGGGTCTCGTAGAGCGCCACCCCGCCTTCCAGGAGCTCATCGTAGTACGATCGCCCGGCGGCGGCCACCATGGGGTGGTTGCTCCGGCCCGGCACGATGATCCGCACCCGCACCCCCTGGCGTGCGGCGATGCGCAGAGCCGCGACCAGCCCGTAGTCGGGCACCAGGTACGGGGTGAGCAGGTCCAGGCTCTCCCGGGCCGCGGCGAACTGGGCGAAGAGGAGCGGCAGCAGGCTGTCGTGGCGCTGGTTGGGCCCCGAGGGGATCACCTGGACCCAGGTATCCCCCGGGTCCGCGGGGGGCGGGCTCGGCGGCAGGACCTCCCCGGTGGCGATGTGCCAGTCCTCCCGAAAGACCTGTTCCAGGACGGACGCGGCCGCCCCCTCGAGCCGCAGGTGCACGTCCTTCCAGGAGCCGAAGCGCGGGTGGAGACCCAGGTACTCGTCTCCCACGTTGGTCGACCCCGTGTACCCCACGGTGCCGTCGATGACCACCACCTTGCGGTGGTTGCGAAAGTTGATGCGGGACATCTGGAGGGGATCCGTCACGGGATGAAACGCCCGCGCCTGCAAGCCCCGCTGCCGGTAGGGGGTGAGGAACCCGGGGAGCTCCAGGCCGAAGCCCCCCCACCCGTCGTAGAGGAGGCGCACGTCCACCCCCTCCGACGCCTTGCGCGCCAGCGCCTCCAAGATCCGGCGGCCCGTGGGGTCGCGGCGGAAGACGTAGTAGCACAGGTACACCCGCTTCTCCGCGGCGGCGATGTCGGCCTCCAGGCGCCGGTACTTCTCCGCGGCGCCGGGCAGGAGCTCCAGGTTCCGGCACCGGGCCGGGGCCAGGGCGGTGAGCTTGGCCGTGCGCTCCATGGGCTCGGGGAGCCCCTCCGGGGGCAGGGGACACACCGGCAGCTCGGGAAGGCCGGCGGGGAGGCGGATGGGCATGCGGCGCCCGAACACCAGGTAGGCCACCGCCCCGAAATAGGGGAGGAACACCACCAGGAGCACCCACCCCAGGGTCGCCCTGGCCTCCTTGCGCCCCGAGAGGATGGCGAGCACCAGCACCACCGAGACCACGTTGCCCAGGTACTGGACGACGAGTCCCCAGATCTCCAGCGCGCTCATGCCATGCCCTCGTCCATGGCCCGAGGGTACTCAATCGGGGCCCCGCGGGGCAAGCCGGCCTGGAGGCCAGAATCCACCACCAAACTTTTTGGGCGGGGTCCGGGAGTCCTGGAGCGCAGCCCCGTACCGCCTCGACCGAACCGCGGCAGCGAGGCCGAAAGCGGTGAGGTTCGGCGCGCCGGCTCCCTCGGCTACGCGGCCTCCGAACATCG